>JABFYB010000275.1 GCA_013361475.1 Hamadaea sp. | reverse complement strand
AGGCCGCGGGTGATCAGGTGGCGGACGATGCCCGCCAGCGACAGCGCCAGCAGCTCGAAGGGCGCTTCGTGGGCGGCGGCCAGCAGCGCCACGAGTTCGCGGAGCGGGGTGTGCCCGTCGCAGCCGCCGACCAGGGACACGATCAGCGGGTCGATCTCTTCGGCCCAGTGCATTCCGTCGGTCAGTTCGAGGATTTGCCGGTCGACGGCCCAGCCGTCCGGGCTCATCGAGGCGTCCTGTCGCAGGCGCAACCCCGGCGCCGTACGCAGGCGCAGGTCGAGCAGGCCCTCAAGGTCCACTCCGGACAGTTGATCCTGCCGGTCGAACCAGGCGGCGACCTGTGCGCCGACCGGCTGGTCGAGGCGTTGGAAGGCGTCCTCGCAGACCACGATCGGATCGTCGGAACCGCTGTACCGGGCGCTGATCAGGCCGAACCCGATGGCTTCGATCTTGTTCCGGTCGAACCAGTCCAGCCAGGCCGCCGCCCGCTGCGGATCGTGGCCCTCGGCCGCGTCGTAGAGCCAGAGGCGTACGTAGTCGAGCGGTTCGGTGACCTCACGCTGGATGACCCACAGGTCGCAGCCGGTCCCGGCGAACCAGCCGGCGACGCGCTCGCTCCACTCCTCCCCCGCTACGTGCACCCAGTTCGCCAGGTACTGCAGGGTGCCGCCAGGGTTCAGCAGCCGGGGCGCGGCCGCCGCCAGCTCCGCGCAGACGCCGTCACCCGGCCGCCCCGAGTCACGGTAGGTGTGGGTGGTCATGCCCGGTCCCACCACGAACGGCGGGTTGCTGACCACCTGGTCGAACCGCCGGTCGGCCACCGGCGCCAGCATGTCGCCGGACAACAGCTCCCACGACAATCCGTTCAGGTGCGCGGTGGTCGCGGCGAACCGCAACGCCCGCTCGGAGAGATCGGTCGCGGTGATCGCACCCACATGCTCCGACAAGTGCAGAGCTTGTACGCCGCAGCCCGTGCCCAGGTCCAGTGCGGTGCCGACGGGGCGACGGATGGTCGCGTCGGCGAGCGTCATCGAGGCCATGCCGACGCCGAGCACGTGGTCGGCCGGGAGCGGACGGCCCGGCCGGGCCGCGGCCGGCAGATCGGCGACGACCCACCAGTCGCCGTAGATGTCCAGGTCGATCCCGGCGCGCAGGCCGCCCTCGGCCCGTTCGAGCAGCCCGGAGGCGAGCGCCTGCGGCAGCGGAAGCCGGCCGAGCGCGGCGGCGACCGTCTCCTCCCGCTCGGTCTGCCCGGCGAGGAACACCCGGACGAGCACGCCCAGCGGGTCGTCGGCGCCGTCGGTCGCGGCCAGGGTGGCCCGGAAGTCTTCGTGCTCCGCGGCGGCCCACGCCTCCGGCCCGATCCGGGCGGCTACTCCCGCCTGGGTGAACTCGGCGTCGACGAGCGCGTCGCGCAGCTGATCGAGGCCGGCGCGGTCCAGGATGCCCTGCTGTTCGGTCACTGCCCTATCCTGCCAGGACCATGCCTTCGGACCTGATAGCGGCACTGATCCAGCGCTGGGGACTCGTCCTGATCTCCACCGCCGGGGTCGCCGCGGTGTGCGTACCACTTGTGTGGGCGAGTAAGCGGCGCGGCCGGGACTGGCGCGCGGACGCCCTGCTCGCGGGCATGTTCGTGGGCACCTTGCCGTGGACGTGGATGGCGCTGACCCCGCTGCACGGACCCGAGCGGATCAGCCTGCGCCCGCTCGTGGACCTGTTCGCCCAGGTACGCGGCGACGGCGCGGAGGCGTTCGTGCAGATCTTCGCGAACCTGGTCTTCCTGCTGCCGCTGGGCGCGTTGGCGCCGATGCGCTGGCGGTGGGCGGCGAGCCTGCCGCGCATCGTCCTGCTGGCCGCCGTCTACTCCGGCGCGATCGAGATCGCCCAGTACGCCCTCCACCTGGGCCGGATCTCCAGCCTCGACGACGTTCTCCAGAACACCGCTGGGGCGGCCCTGGGCGCGCTGCTGACCCGGCGCTGGTGGCGGCGGTCAGTGGCGTCGGCGCCGCTTGGCGACGACCCGGGTCCGGCAGTAGACGGGATCGACGGTGCCACCCTCGGCCCTCGGTTCGTGCCCGGTCAGGAGGGCCTGCTCGAGGGGACTGCCCTCGGCGACCGTGGTCCGGGGCGTGGCGCCGGGGACGGTACGCGACCGCCGCTGGACGATCTTGGTGCGGCGGAGCATCGACTCGGCCCGGCGCAGCGCGCGGGTGAGGTCGGCCGGACCGGCCACACCGGAGACTCCGACGGTGGCGCGGACCCGGATGACCTGGCCGCCGACCCAGATCGGGGTCGCCAGCAGCTCCTCTAGGCGATCGGCGTCGGGATGCGCCCCCGAGCCGCGGACGAGCGCCACGAACTCGTCCCCGCCGAGCCGCGCCACGAGCTGACCGCCGACGTAGTCGGCGAATCGCCGGCCGAGCGCCACGAGGACCTCGTCTCCCACGATCTGCCCGTACGCGTGGTTGATCCGGTGGAAGCCGTCGACGTCGATCAGCACCGCGGTCATCGGCTGCCGAGCCGGGTCGGCGAGCAGTGCCGTCCCCAACTCGTAGAACGCACGCCGGTTGAGCAGCCCGGTCAGGGAATCCTGCCGGGCGGCGATGCGCTCGGCGAGCACCTTGCGGCGCAGTTCGACAGCGGCCGCTTCGGCCCGGCGAACCCGCAGGCCCAGCCAGATCGCCACCCCCGCGCCCGCCAAACCGGTCAGAACGACCGCAACGACGGCTGGATTCACGGCTGCGTTCCCCTTTCGCGCGGGCCGAGAGTGTCGGCCGCCCGATGTCGCACTATGGCCGTTCGATGGAATATGCGGACCTCAGACCGCTTATGCGGGCTTCCGGCGGTCTTCGCCGCCATCCACAGAAGACGATCAGTACCAGGTCACTGGGGTTATGATGCGCTCTGCACCGTGCAGATGCAAGAGCGGATGCACGTGCAGATGCCAGACGGACAGCGGGGAGGGAATGAAGTTGGTGACTGAAGCAAGCCAGGGCCAGCAGCTCACCTGGCGCAAGAGCGGGCGGAGCAACGCGAGCGGAAACTGCGTCGAGGTCGCCCGATTGCCGGAAGGCGCCGGCGTGGCGATCCGCAATTCGCGGAACCCGGACGGACCGGCGCTGGTGTTCACCGCCGACGAGATCGCGGCCTTCGTCGCGGGCGTACGCGACGGGGAGTTCGACGACCTGGTCCCGGGCGCCGACAGCCGCGGGGCGTGACAGCGCGTCCCCGACACGCATACCACCGGACCGGTGACCCGCCGGTCCATCCACATAAGGCATGCTTCAGATCACGATCAGGAAAACCGGGAGGTGAGAGCCCATGGCCGCGGCGTTCGACGCCGGCAGCGGCGGTGGCCCCACCGCCCTGCGGATCATGCTCGGCGCGCACCTTCGCCGGTTGCGCGAGGCCCAGGGGATCTCCCGGGAAGACGCCGGCTGGCAGATCCGGGCGTCCGAATCCAAGATCAGCCGGATGGAGCTGGGCCGGGTCGGCTTCAAGGAGCGGGACGTCGCCGACCTGCTCACCCACTACGGGCTGGCCGACGGCAGCGAACGCGAACGCCTGCTCGCCCTGGCCCGGGAGGCGAACGCGCCCGGCTGGTGGCACCGGTACAGCGACATCCTGCCGAGCTGGTTCCAGCCCTACATCGGCCTGGAGTCGGCGGCGTCACTCATCCGCAACTACGAGGTCCAGTTCATTCCCGGCCTGCTGCAGACGGCCGACTACGCCCGCGCCGTCGTAAGCCTCGGACATGCGCGTACGGGGGCGGAGGGGATCGAACGCCGGGTGGATCTGCGGATGACCCGCCAGCAGGTGCTGGCCAAACCGGACGCGCCGCAGTTCTGGGCGGTGGTGGACGAGGGCGCGCTGCGCCGGCCGGTCGGCGGGCGCAAGGTCATGATCGCCCAGCTGGAGGCGTTGATCGCGGCGACCGAGCGGCCCAACGTCCGCATCCAGGTCGTGCCGTTCGTCATCGGCGGGCACGCGGCCCACGGCGGCGCCTTCAGCATCATGCGCTTCGCCGAGCCGGACCTGCCGGACGTCGTCTACGTGGAGCAACTCACCAGCGCGATCTATCTCGATAAGCGCGAGGACGTCGATCAGTACCAGATCGTCATGGAGACGCTCTGCATCGAGGCCGCCCCGCCGGAACAGACGCCCGACATCCTCCGCAAAATCGCGGCTGATCTGTCTCAGTGACCTAATCTATGGATCCCCAACCCTTCATGCGAGGTGCATAGCTGTGAACGACGCACCGCAGAACGCCGAGCTGCTGTCCCGGCTGGACACGTCGGTGGCCCACTCCGCCCGGCTCTGGAACTATCTGCTGGGCGGCAAGGACAACTTCGCGGCCGACCGCGAGGCGGCCGAGCAGGTCCTGGCGTTCATGCCCGAGCTGGTGCAGTCCGCCCGCTACAACCGGGAGTTCCTCGGCCGCGTGGTCCGCCACCTCGCCGGCTCCGCGGGGATCGACCAGTTCCTCGACATCGGCACCGGCCTGCCGACCGCGAACAACACACACGAGGTCGCGCAGAAGACCAATCCGGCCGCGCGAATCGTCTATGTGGACAACGACCCGATGGTCCTCGTCCACGCGCGTGCCCTCCTGACGAGTACGCCTGAAGGCGCGACCGACTACATCGACGCCGACATCCGCGATCCGGAGACGATCCTGCAGAACGCCGCGCGTACGCTCGACTTCGAGCGGCCGATCGCGATCATGCTGCTCGGCATCCTGAACTTCGTCGTCGACGACGCCGAGGCCGCCGCGATCGTCACCAAGCTCCTCGACGCCGTCCCGGCCGGCAGCTACCTCGTCCTGTCGCATCCCACGGCCGAGGTCCACCGGGAGGCCGTCGAGCGCGCCATGCAGATGTGGAACTCCAGCGGATCGGCTCCGATCTGCGCGCGTACGCCCGCCGGCATCAGCAAGTACTTCGAAGGGCTGGAAGTTCTCGAGCCCGGCTTCGTGACCGTGTCGCAGTGGCGCCCGGACGGCAACGACGAGACCATCGTCACCGAGTGGTGCGGCGTCGGCTTCAAGCACTAGCACCGGCCTGCATCTGAGCGCCGGATCAGGGATATGCATGCGATCTTGGACCACGAAAGCATGCGTATCCCTGATCCGGCGGTAACGGCACGGCCGATCCGGGCGCGCCGGAGCACCGCGGTCTGGCAAGCTGGGGCCATGTCGAAGCTCTTCCTCGCTCAGGAGCCGGCGGCCGACGAGATGCTCGCGACCGACCCGCTGGCGCTGCTCATCGGGATGCTCCTCGACCAGCAGCAGCCGCTGGAGAAGGCGTTCGCCGGGCCGTACCGGCTGGCCGAGCGGCTCGGCGTCGAGCACCTCGACGCGGCGGCGATCGCCGGGCACGATCCCGAGGAGTTCGCCCGGATCTTCGCCGTCCCCCCGGCCATCCACCGCTACCACGGCTCGATGGCGCAGCGTACGCAGCAACTCTGCCAAGCCGTCGCCGACGTGTACGACGGTGACGCCGGCCGGATCTGGGGCGAGGCGGCCGACGGGAAGGACCTCTTCAACCGGCTGACGGCGCTGCCCGGCTATGGCAAGCAGAAGGCGCACATCCTCATCGCCCTGCTCGGCAAGCAGCTCGGCGTGCAGCCCGACGGCTGGCGGGAGGCGGCCGGGGCGTACGGCGAGATGGGGTCGTTCCGGTCGGCGGCCGACATCGTCGACGCGGCCTCGCTGACGAAGGTGCGCGAGTACAAGAAGGCCGCGAAGGCCGCCGCGAAGGCCTAGGGCCTGTCTCTCGGATCGTTCGCGGCCGTTGGCGGGCCCAGACGACGATCGGCGTCTGGACCTCGCCACCGACTCGCGAGATCCGAGAGACGGGCCCTAGGGCAGCCCGCGTAACCGGGTCAATGCGGTCACGAGGCTGTCCGGGGTGACTGCGAACGCCCGGCTGAGCGGGTACTCCACCTGGTAGATGACGAAGAGCAGCAGCGCGAGCATCGCCCCGACGACCGCCATCATCAGCCCGTTGGGGAAGGTGCGTTCCAGCCCGAACATGTA
>JABFYB010000705.1 GCA_013361475.1 Hamadaea sp. | reverse complement strand
CCGTCGATGTCATACCCGTACGCGATCGACGCCACCGTCGCCCCCGCCGACGTCTTCAACGTGTCGGAGGTCAACCGGCTGGCGTTGTCGTAGCCGAAGCTGCGGTAGTCACCCGTGCCGAAGGTCATCTTCGTGACCCGCGACAACCCGTCATAGGTGTACGACACGGTCTGCCCGGTCGAGGCGTCGCTTACCCCGGACAGCCGGTCAACGGTGTCGTAGGAGTACGTGCTCGCGCCCGCAGCATCGGTACGCCCGGTCACCAGGCCGTCGCCGTTGTAGGTGAAACTGGACGCCCCCGACGGGCCGGTCGCCGACGTGAGCAGACCCCGGTCGTTGTACGCGAACGTGTCCGTCCCCGTACCCGCCTTCATCGACGTCAACTGCCCGGCCAGGTCGTAACCGAAAGTCCGATCGGCGGTGGCGACTTCGGCCCCCGCACCCGTCTGCGCCGTGAGGTTGCCGACCGTGTCATAGGTGTTGCTGACGACCACCCCACCCGGCTGGGTCTGCTTCACCGCCCGACCGGCCGCGTCATACGAGATCGTCCACGTCCGGTCGTTCGGGTTCGCCGACGTCGCCGGCTCGATCTGCGACTCCAGCATCCCCCACGAGTTGTAGGTGGACAGATGCTTGTTACCCCGCCCATCGGTATACCGGGTGCGATGACCCTGCAGGTCGTACCCGAACGAGGTGGTGATCGACGCCGACGCCGAGATCGGCTGCGTCTCCCCCGTCACCATCCCCGTCGCGTCATACGCGAACGTCGTCGTATGCCCCAGCGCGTCGGTCGTGCTGAGCTGATTGCCGTTCCCGTCGTAGGTCGCCGAGATCTTCGAGATCAGCGCACCGGTCGAGTCGTACGCCTTCGCCGTGATGTTGTTGCCCGGCTCGTCGTAGATCGTCGTGCGCTTCGACCCGTCCGGGGCCACGACGGCGACCTGGCGGCCGAGGTGGTCGTACTTGTACTGCGTGCTGTTGCCGGCCGCGTCGATCGCGGCGGTCGTGTCGCCCGCGGCGTTGGTGGTGTAGCTGATGTACGACCCGGACGGGCGGGTCACCTTCTGCACGAACCCACCACTGGTGAAGGTGTAGTTCGTCGTGTAGGTGCTGGAGGTCGCCCGTTCGAAGACGGACTCGCTGACCCGGCGCCCGAGATAGTCGTACGTGGACTCGGCGTACGCCCCCAACGGGTTGACCATGCGCAAGAGCTCGTCGTTGAGGTCGTACGCGTACGTCGTCACCGCGCCGTTGGGCTCGGTCGCCTTGGTCAGCCGGCCCTGCTGGTCGTACGCGTACGTGGTGACCTTGCCGAGCGGGTCGGTGGTCGAGGTGACGTTGCCCGAGCCGTCGAACGTCTTCGAGACGGTGGCGTTGATCGGCGTCCCGCCGGGTGGCGTGTAGGACGGCAGCTTCGTCGCGATGGGCCGGCCGGATGCGTCCCGGGTGATGACGGTGACGTTGCCGTCCGGGTCACGCAGCTCGACCTCGTCGCCGAAGGTGTCGTACCCGGTGGTGGTGACCGGCCGCGAGGACACCGGGGTCCCACCGTTGGACTCGGCGTTGACCGTGGCACTGGTCGTGACGACGAGGTTGTCGGACTCGTCGTACTCGTAGTACTCGGTGTTGCCCAGCGGATCGGTCTCCGACAGCTTCAGCCCACGCTGGTCGTAGGTGTAGGTCGTCGTGTTGTACGCGTCGCCCAGCGGGCGTCCGGCCTGGCCGTTGCCGTAGAGGCTCGACACCTCGGCCGCGCTCAGCGCCCGCTGGTAGACCTGCACGTTGCCGATCGAACCGTTGAACGGCGCCTCCTGGACTCCGTTGTACTTGGAGCGGCCGATGACGAGCGGCCCGTTCGCGGCGATCGGCGTCGTGTCCGTCGCCGTGCCCTGGGCGGTTCCGTTGGCGTACAACGTCAGCTGACCGTTGGCGGCGTTGTAGACGCCGACCAGATGCGTCCAGGCGTTCAGCGTGGGCGCCGCCGTGGACTGCGCCGTAGCCGAGGTCGGCGAGGTGGTGTCGGTCAGGTTCCGGGTGAACGACCAGCGGTTCGGGCCCTTGAGGTACTGGAGGTTGAACCCGGAGTTCACCGACGCGTCCTGCGAGACCGCAGTCTGGCCGGCGGTGTTGACGGCGAGCTTCACCCAGGCCGAGACGCTGAAGCTCTGCGTGGTGTTGAGCACCGGACCGGCCGTCGTCGCCCAGCCGGTGCTGCCGTTGAACACGCCGACGCCGCCCGACCAGGTCACCCCGCTCGTCGCGGTCGCCGTGTTGTCGCCACCGGAGTTGTCCACGACCTCGGTCCCGGTGGTGGGGTTCAGTCGCCACCAGCCGGCCGGCTTGGCGGCGCCGAGCGTACGCGCCCAGTCGGAGGTGACCCGGCCGGCGGTGTCGTAGGTGCTGCCGACGCCGGTGACGTAGCCGGTGTTGTCCGAGTAGTACTTGGCGGTGACGAGGTCGTCGTTGTTGTAGGTGTAGCTGGTCTTGCGAGCCACCCCGGCCGGGTCGAGGGTCTCGCCGGTCACCCGGCCGACCGCGTCCACCGTGTACTTGGTCTCGGTGACGTTGTTGTTGCTCAGTTCCCGGATCACGTTGCCGGCCGCGTCGTACTCGGTCTGCTCGGCGACATACGACTGGCTGCCGTCGCCGTTCTTCTTGATCACCGCGACTTCGAGGTTGTTGTCGGTGTAGGTGAACGCCGTGACGAAACCCATCGCGTCGGTGATCGACGCCAACCGGCCCGCCGGGTCGTACGCCCGCGACTCGGTCACCAGATCCCGAGGACTGATCGGATTGTTCGGATCCCCGGTGTAGCCGATCAACGTGGTCGTCAGCAGATGCCCGTTCGCGTCGTACGCGTACCGGGTCTCCACGCCGTCCTCGTCGACCTCCTTGGTGAGATTGCCGTAGAGGTCGTAGCCGAAGGTGGTGACGTCGCCGTCGGAGTCGGTCGCCGAGGCGATGTGCCCCAACGCGTCATAGCTGTTCTTCAACGTCCGCGAAGCGTCACCGCCGGTGGCGTCGCTGACCGTCTGCTGCAGGATCTGCCCGTCGAAGTTGTAGCTCGTCGTGGTCACCGGCGTGTGCACCGCGCCGGTGACCCGGTTCGTCGTCGCCGGATCGGTCTGCTGGACGATGCGCCCGAGCTTGTCGTACGCCACCCGCGTCACCAGCCCGGCTGGATAGCCGTCGGAGACCTCGGTCTTGGTGACGACGCGGCCCTGCCCGTCGTAGGTCAGCTTCGTCACCAGCCCCGCCGCATCGGTCACCTGCGCGACGTCACCGTTGGCGAAGTAGGTCGTCGTCTGCACCTGACCACCCGGCGAGGTGATCCGCCACGGCAGACCGGCCGGGGCAAACCCGCCGTTGGCCGCCGCGATCGTCGTCCCGTCGGTGTACTCGGTGCTCGCGACCCGGCCCAGCGCGTCGGTCGTCTTGGTCTTGTTGCCCAGTGCGTCGTACTCGAACTTCGTGAGATACGTGTTGTCCGTGGCGCTGGCCGACCGGCCGTCGCGGATCTCGGTGATCTGATCGTTGCGCAGATCGCCCGGCGACGCCGCGTTCAAGTAGTACGTGTAGTAGACCGTCGAGCACTTCCCGGCCGACCGGTCCTGACAGGTCTGCTCCGAGATCGTGTTACCCCGGGCGTCGTGCTCGCTGGTGGTCACGTTGCCGTTCGGGTCGGTGACCGTCCGCAGATAGCCGTCCTTGTACCCGTAGGTGGTCTGGCGCTGCTGCGTACCGTCGGCCCAGATCTCCGCGACCTGCCGGTTGCCGTTGTTCACGTCGTACAGATAAGTCGTCGTGGCGTTCATCGGGTCGGTGACCACGATCTTCTTCGCCAACGCCGCCCCGGCCGCGTCCGCCGACGCGTTCTTGCTCGCCGCCACCTGATCGGCGACCTGCGCCGCGGTCAGCTGCGTCTTGTAGAACGCGAACTCGCCGATCGACCCCGGGAAGTAACCCGCGTTGTCGCCGTCGCTGCCGGTCCAGCCCGCCGACCACTTGCCGGCGCCCAGGTAGGCGTAGGTGGCGGTGGTCGCCACCAGCGCCGCGGTGCGCGTTCCGACCAGCGTCCCGTCCAGGTAGAGCGACTGGCTGCTGCTGCTCGCCGCCAACGCCACGTGGTGCCACTTGCCGTCGGCCACGGACGTCGCGGTGGTCAAGACGTTCGCGGCGCTCCCGGTCCAGAAACCGCCGCGCAGCTTGCCGTCCACGCCCACGTACAGCGCCGGGGTCCAGTAACCGCTCACGCTCAGGTCGCCGTTCATCGGCATGCTCTGGTACGCGTAGAGCACGCCGCCCGCCTTGGAGCCCGAGGGCACGCTGAACCACATCGAGATGGAGTTCGGGCCGGTGGTGGGCACGTCGGTGGCGGGCAACTCCACATAGGAGGAAGTTCCGTTGAACCTGCCGACCGTCGCGTCGGTGAACGGGCCGGTCGAGCCGAGGGTCACCGTGTTGTAGGTGCCGACTCCACCGTTGACCTCGTTGACCGCCTCGGTCACCCCGGACTCGTTCATCCGCAGGTAGTCGGCCGGGCCACCGGACAGCACCGACGCGGCGTACACCTGGGAGGAGCCGGCGACCGTCGAGGGGCTGATCTTCCAGGTGCCGTTGTGCTCGTCGATCACCTGCGTCACGACCCCGCTGACCGGGTCGTAGGTGATCTGGGCCGCCGTCGCACCCGACGGGCGGACGATCTTCGTCAACGGGTGCGCCGCCGCCGCGGCCGCGCCGCGCAGGCTCGCCACGTCAGCGGCGGTCAGCGTCCGGTCGAACAGCGCGACGTCGGAGATCGTGCCGGTGAAGTAGTTCGCGTAACCCTCGCTGGAGGTGCCCGACTGGTGCGACTGGTCCGGCCAGGCGCCGCCGAGGAAGCCCGCCCCGATGTACTCATGCGTCGCGCTGTACGCGTCGATCAGCGTGATCAGCCCGCTCCGGGAGCCGACGACCTGCCCGTCGAGGTAGAGCGTCTGGGTGTTCCCGGCCGCCGCCAGCACCAGATGATGCCAGGCGCCGTCGGTGACGGGGTTGGCCGAGACGATCGAGGCGTTCACGTTGTTCGTCCAGAACGCTGCCCGCAGCTTGCCACTGCTGCCGATGTAGATGCCCGGCGTGTAGTTGCCCGCCGTCGTGCCGGCGGTGATCGGGTCCTTCTGGTAGCTGAACAGCACCGAATCCGGCGTGGTCGTCTTGAACCACATGCTGACCGACTGGTAGCTCGCCGAGCTGACCAGCTTGCCAGGGACCTCCACATAGGAGGAGGCGCCGTTGAACGCGGCGGCGGTGGCGGCCGACCCCGGCAGCGGCCCGGACTGGCCGAGCTGCACGTTGGCGTAGGTGGCGGCATCGGTGCCGCCGTTGTCCAAGACGTCGCTGGTCGCCTTCACCGCGCCCGCCGGCTCGGACAGCCGCCAGTAGGAGTGCGGGCCGGCGTCGAGCATCGCCGTCGGGTACTGCGATCCGGTGCCGTACTCGTACACCGTGCAGTGGGTAGCGTCGGTCGGCGGGCACACCTTCGTCAGCTGGTCGCCGCTGTACCCGTACGACCAGGTGGAAACGGTGCTGGAGTCGCCCGCGGTGGCGGGGTCGGTGAACACCGTGGCGACGTGCGCCTTGCTCGCCCCCGCGGGCGTCGACCACGTCAGATGCAGCGCCCGCCCGGAAGCCGACGTGATCGTCTCCACCTGCCCCGACGCGTTGTACGCCAACGTCAGCGTGCGTCCGGCCGCGTCCTTGATCGCCGTGATCGCATAGACGGCGTCGGTGCCGGCCGTGCCCGCGACCTGCCGGGTGAACAGATACGTCGTGCCGTCCTTGTCGACCAGCGAATAGCCGCCGGTGACCGCGGTGAACACCGAATAGCGGCCGGACGGCGGGTTGAAGCTGCCGTCGGCGTTACGCCCGAACGCGACCTCCGTGCCCGTCGGGTAGGTGATGACGGCGGTCTTGCCGCTGGGGCTGGCCATCCGCTCGGTGACGTTGGCATCGACCACTGTGGACCAGCCGGCCCCGAAGGCCAGCCCGGTACGCGGATCCCGGCTGTTGTAGGACCGCTGCACCGCCA
>JABFYB010000369.1 GCA_013361475.1 Hamadaea sp. | reverse complement strand
TGTCCTCAGCGGAGCATGCGGAGGAGGGCGAGGCCTTGGACGGTCACCGGGCGGAAGACCTTCAGCCGGGACAGGCCGACGAGATGTTCCAGGTAGGGGACGCCGCGATGGATGATCTTGTGGGTCTTCGTCTGGCCCGGTGACTCGTCGTGGACCCAGTAGACGACCACGCCGAGCTGCAGCAGCCAGAGCAGGTCGGGCAGCTCGGCCCGGAGGGCCGGATCCATCTTGGTGGTGGTGCCGTCGACGAGCCGCTGGAAGATGTCCAGGGAGATCTTCCGGGACTCCTCGGACTCCGCGCTGAACGGGCTGACCGGGGAGCCCGGCACGGCGGCGAGCCCGATGAACTTCCCGGCGAACCGGTGGTGCGGCCCCCACACGCGCATCCCCGACTCCAGTACGCCCAGCAGCTGGTCGCCGAAGGCGCCGCCGGTCGACAGCAGCGGCTCGACGGCGGCGGAGTGCTCACGCTGGAGTTCGAGGTAGAACTCCTGGACGAGGGCTTCCTTGCTGCTGAAGTAGTAGTACGCGTTGCCGACCGACAGCCCTGCGGCCGAGGCGATGGCCCGCATGGTCGTCTTCTCGTACCCGTTCTCGGCGAACAGCCGGATCGCGGTCTCGACGATCAGCCGGCGGGTCTGTTCACCCTTGCCGGGAGTGGCTCCGGAACTGGGCTCGGTCACGTCTTTCACCGTATAACCAGTCGGAGCGTGGCTCGCGCCACGCTCCGAGTGCCCCCGTTGCGAGTAAGTCACGCGTGAGTCACAGCGGCGGTTGCAGCTGGATCTGAGGTTGAACCGGCGGCCGGGGCCCTTGCTGCGGCGGCTGGTACGCCGCGGTGGCGGCGGGGTGCTGCGGCCGTCCCGGCGGGAGGTGCGGCGGCACGAGCTGGGCCAGGTGCTGCTTCTGGATCCGCTTGCGGAACCGGGTCAGGACGAAGATGTTGAAGAAGTGGATCGCGCCGAGCGCGAGCATCACGATGCCGAGCTTGGTGACCAGGTTCTCGACGGCTCCGGTGGCGTCGGTGACGGTCTCGGTCGTCTTCATCGCCAGCGCGACGTATCCGAGGTTGAGCAGGTAGAAGCCGACGACCAGCAGTTTGTTGACGCTGGCGGCGAGTTCTTCGTCGGCGAGCGCGTCCTTGAGGAACACCTGCCCGTTGCGGAACAGCGTCCGGGCGACCCAGACGGTCAGCGCGACGGTGACTACCAGGTAGGCCAGGTAGAGGCCGAGCTTGGGATCCATTGCCCCAACTCCAGTCGGTAGCGACGTGGTCGAGCGCATTTTTTGAACGCGTTCAACTTGACGCCTTGACGCTAGCACCACGACTTGAACACGTTCAAGTGTGACCGTGACCACGCGTCGGGCATGATGAAGGCATGTCTTTCTTCGCCACCCATGAAGAGCTGCTCGACCGGGCACAGCGGGCGATCGCCGAGCGCGTGTACTGGTCGGCGTACCCGGAGTCGCCGAGCCCGAAGGTCTGGGGCGAGGCCGCCGCGCCCGACGGGAAGGCCGCGTTCGAGGCCCTGCTCGGTCAGGACTTCCCGCTGCCCGGCTCCGGCGAGCGCATCGCGCCGGAGAAATCCCCGTTCGGCATCGAGCTGGGCGTCCGATACGCGACCACGCCCGCCGCGGACCTGATCGCGAACGCGTCCGCCGCTCTGCCGGCCTGGCGCGAGGCGGGCGTGCCGACGCGTACGGGGGTCGGGCTGGAGATCCTCGACCGGCTCAAGGGCCGGGTGTTCGAGCTGGCCAACGCGGTGCACGCGACGACCGGGCAGCCCTTCGTGATGGCGTTCCAGGCCGGTGGGCCGCACGCCCTCGACCGCGCGCTGGAGGCGATCGCGTACGCATACGTCGAGATGACGCGGCAGGCCCCGACGGCCACGTGGGAGAAGAAGGGGGAGGCGTTCACGAAGACTTTCCACGTCGTCCCCCGCGGGATCGCTCTGGTCATCGGCTGCAACACCTTCCCCACCTGGAACTCCTGGCCGGGCTTCTTCGCCTCGCTGGTCACCGGCAACCCGGTGATCGTCAAGCCGCACCCGCGCGCGGTGCTGCCGCTCGCGATCACCGTGCAGATCGCCCGGGAGGTGCTGGCCGAGGCGGGCCTGCCCGAGGACGTCGTGCAGCTCGCGGTGGACACCCGGGAGGCTCCGATCACCTCGGAACTGGCACTCGACCCGGCCGTCAAGATCATCGACTTCACCGGCTCGACGGCGTACGGGGAGTGGCTGGAGGCCAACGCGCGGCAGGCCCAGGTCTACACGGAGAAGGCCGGGGTCAACGCGGTCATCGTCGACTCGACGGACGACTTCGCGGGGATGTGCCGGAACCTGGCCTTCTCGCTCACGCTCTACAGCGGCCAGATGTGCACCACCCCGCAGAACCTGCTCATCCCGGCGGGCGGCATCGCGACCGAGGCCGGCTCGAAGTCGTTCGACGAGGTGGTCACCGGGATCAAGGGCGCTGTCGAGGCGATCACCGCCGACCCGGCCAAGGCCGTCGAGCTGACCGGCGCGGTCGTCAACGAAGCCGTCCTCGAGCGGATCGACGCCGCCCGCGCGCTGGGCGACGTCGTGCTCGACAGCCGCCCGCTCGACCATCCCGCGTACGCCGGGGCGACGGTGCGTACGCCGATGATCGTGGCGGTCAAGGAGGGATACGAGACCGAGTGCTTCGGGCCGGTCGCCTTCGCCATCGCGACCGAATCGACGGAGGAGTCGCTGGCGATCTTCCGGAAGACGGTGGGAGCGAAGGGCGCCATCACGGCCGCCGTCTACTCCACCTCCGAAGCGGTGCTCGACGAAGTCGAGCGGGCCGCGCAGGAGGTCGGCGTACACCTCTCGGAGAACCTGACCGGCGGGGTGTTCGTCAACCAGTCCGCCGCCTTCTCCGACTTCCACGCCAGCGGCGCGAACGCGGCGGCCAACGCCACGCTCACCGACGGGGCGTACGTGGCCGGCCGGTTCCGCATCGTGCAGTCCCGTCGCCCGGTGCCGGCGGCCTAACCCAGCGCCTGCGCTGCCAGGAGGTCCGACCCGACCTCCTGGCAGACCTTCTTCCCGTGGCCCAGCCCCAGCCGCTCCGGGTAACGCAGCAGGACGCTGACCACCCACGTCGGGCCGATCGCCAGGCAGGCGACGTGCCACAGATCGTCCTCGGGCCGCATGAACCAGCCGTTCTTGATCGCGACGGCGGCTCGGTTCGCCTTCGGCAGCGCCAGGCGTACGCCGAAGTCGCCCTCTCCGCGTACCCCTCTCATCTGGGTCAGCAGCCACTCCGTCCATCGAGGACCGGCCGCCGTCCCCTCGGCGATGCACTCGCCGAGGCGTACGGTGTCGCGGGCGGAGACGATCGTGGGACTCCACCGGTTCTCCCGGTAGTTGGGCGCGCTGTCGACGAGCCCGCAGACCGAGACCATCCGCTCGATCGTCACGATGCCGCCGTTGAGCCCGAAGACCTTGGTCGCCGCCGCGTTGTCGCTGTCGACGATCATCCGGCGCAGCAAGGCCTGAGTCTTCGCGCTCGGATCGGGATCGGTGTGCGTCAGGTAGTCCGCGGCCAGCCACACCTTCACCATCGACATCGTGTCGCTGGGCTCGGCCAGGTTCGGTGAGCCGACCACTTCCCGCGTACGCCGATCGAGGAGCGCCCAGCTGAAGAAGCCCGGCGACGTCACGCGTACAAGTGGAGCGAGCGTGGGAGACGCGGCGGGCGACGGCGGCGCGGAGGTGGCGGCGACAGTGGAATGCGCGGGTCTCGGGGGCTCGCTCAGCGAGACGATCGCGACCGCCACGAGGAGGCCGATCGCGCACAGAAGAACCGAGACCTGAACGTGATCCGGGCGCCAGCGGGTCGTCACGACCGGGTCAACCCGCGGCACCGCGAGATGGTGACGCAGGGCCGCTGAGCAGGGCAGTCACCTGTCCGAATTCGGGTAGTGCGCAAGCGCACACTCTCAAGTATCGTGCGGTTCTGGCTGATGACATCGCTCGAACCGCATGGATCTTCGATGTCACCGCTCCGGCGGGCGAACGTCCGGCGGGGGTCTACGACAGACCCAGCACCATCGAAGTGAGGAAGTGTCACAGTGGCACAGGGCACCGTCAAGTGGTTCAACAGCGAGAAGGGCTACGGCTTCATCGCCGTCGACGGGGGTCAGGACGTCTTCGTCCACTTCTCGGCGATCGAGATGGACGGCTACAAGGCGCTCGACGACGGCCAGCGCGTCGAGTTCGAGATCGCGCAGGGCCAGAAGGGTCCGCAGGCCGAGAAGGTCCGGATCATCGCCTGACAACAAGGCTTCACACCCCGGCGGCGCCGGCTGGCGAGGCAATCCCCCCTCGCGAGTCCGGCGCCTTCCTCATGCCACTGCCCTCATGCCACTGCCCCTGATACCGGTGCCCCTCACGGAGTGACAGATGACCGAGCAGCCGCCGCCCTCCGGTTACCTCCCGCCGCCTGCCGCCTTCGCCGCACCAGGCGGGCAGTACCCGAATCCCTACGACCCCCTCGTGAACCCGCCGTACGCGGGCATCGGGGGCTGGTTCAACCGGATGTCGTCGGTGTTCCAACGGTCCTGGAAGTCGATCGCGGCGATCTTCGCCGTCACGCATCTGCTGCCCGCCGTCGGCATCGCCGTCACGACCGCGATCGGGACGGCACTGGTGCTGGTGCCGTGGCAGCAGGAGATGATCGAGGCCGCCGAGTCCGGTGAGGACCCCCGGTTCGACACGTTGGTCGGCCCGTTCCTCGGACTCATGGGCGTCATCGTTGTCGCCGCCGTGCTCTTCACCGTCCTGCAGGCGGCCGGCTACGCGGCGGGCACCTATGTGGTGACCCGGGACGCGGCCGGCGCCCCGACCGCCGTCGCCGACGCGCTGCGGTACGGGTTCCGCCGCTGCCTCGGACTGTTCGGCTGGACCCTCGTCACCGCGCTGCTCGTCCTCGCCGGGGCGATCGCCTGCATCCTGCCGGCGTTCTACGTGTACGCCGCCACCGCCTTGGTCGGCCCGATTTACCTCTTCGAACGGCGTACGCCGATCGGCCGGTCCTTCACGATCTTCAACAACAACCTCGGCCGGGTGCTCGGGCGGCTGGCCATGATCCTCGTGATCGTCATCGGCGGCTCGCTCGTGACGAGCACAGTGGAGAGCGTGCTGAACCTCGTCTTCGGCGGGGCCGGCTCGTTCAGCACCGACCCGGACGGCACGGTGCAGCTCGCCGGGCAGACGGGAATGTCGATAGCCGGCTCGGCGGTCGTGGCGGGCATCGGCGCCGTCATCAGCCTGCCGTTCACCATGATCCAGTTCGTTGGGATCCTCCTCACGTACGCCGAACAGCGCGGGCACGAGGGGCCGGTGTCGGCGGGGTCGCTCGCCGCCGAACTCGACTGACCCCCGCTCGCTTTACCGCTCACTTCCCCGCTCGCTTCCCCGCTCGCTTTCCCGCTCGCGTTTCCGCTGGATCAGGGTTCTCGGTCGAATCTTGCCCCTTGATTCGACCGAGAACCCTGATCTCGTGCTGGCCGAGAGTGCCGGCGGATGCGGCCGAGGTGCTGCTGGGACGCCGATCCGGTCGCCGTTCTCGGCGGACTCGCTTGCACTCGGCTAGGGAGAGTGCTAAACAAGGTGTTGGCACTCAGCTTGAACGAGTGCCAACACCATGGAAACCAAGAGTCGGAGCGGTGGGGTCGCCTGACCGTCCTCCTGGCGAGGGCGTTCGGTGACCGGTCGTCGCGGGCTATCCGCCCGGCGAAGGTGTATCAGACAGGCGGCGTTTCGTGCCGAAAAAGGCGCGGAATGCCGGGATTGTCCAGGAGGACATCGCCGTTATGGCCAAGATGATCGCGTTCGACGAGGAGGCGCGCCGCGGCCTTGAGCGGGGCATGAACACCCTCGCCGACGCCGTGAAGGTGACGCTCGGCCCGAAGGGCCGCAACGTCGTGCTGGAGAAGAAGTGGGGTGCTCCGACCATCACGAACGATGGTGTGAGCATCGCCAAGGAGATCGAGCTCGACGACCCGTACGAGAAGATCGGCGCTGAGCTGGTCAAGGAGGTCGCGAAG
>JABFYB010000015.1 GCA_013361475.1 Hamadaea sp. | reverse complement strand
CGTCTTCCAGGTCGTGAACCTGGACCGGCTGGCCGAGCTGTTCCCGAACGGCGGCCAGGTCGGCCCGCAGGAGCTGGCCGAGGCCGGTGCGGTCCGCAAGGGCCACCCGGTCAAGGTGCTCGGCACCGGCGACCTCGGCGGCGTCGCTCTCCAGATCTCGGCACACGCGTTCAGCGCGTCCGCGAAGGAGAAGATCGCCGCTGCCGGTGGTACCACCACCGAGCTGTAAAGCACGGGCAATCAGGGCGCCGGCTGCTGCTTCCTTCTGTGAAGCCGGCAGTCGGCGCCTTGGTTTAGCAAGGTCTAGGGGCACTGAGGCAAATAATGTGTCGGCACCCCTGAGCAGAACCCCCCTTGGACTGTTACAGTCCAAACCCAGCTATGGGAATCGTCCTGTAGCCATCCCGTCACGCCCCCGCCACCGACCCCGAGCGGGTCGCCTCGCGCAGGAGGATAGAGTTGCTCTCCGCGTTTCTCAGTGCGTTCAAGACGCCTGACCTGCGCAAGAAGCTGCTGTTCACGGCGGCCATCATCGCGCTTTACCGGCTCGGTGCCACCATTCCCAGCCCCGGCGTCTCCTACGGCAACGTCCAGGAGTGCATCAAGAACGCTCAGGCGGGGGACACCAACGGGATCTTCAGCCTGCTGAACCTCTTCTCCGGCGGCGCGCTGCTGTCGTTGTCGGTGTTCGCGCTGGGCATCATGCCCTACATCACCGCGTCGATCATCCTGCAGCTGCTGACCGTCGTCATCCCGCGGCTCGAGCAGTTGCGTAAGGAAGGCCAGTCCGGCCAGGCGAAGATCACGCAGTACACCCGGTACCTGACGCTCGGCCTCGCCGTACTGCAGTCGTCGGCGTTCGTCGCGCTCGGCAAGTCCGGTCAGCTGTTCGGCAACGCCTGCCCCCCCGGCGTCGAGATCATCCCGCAGACCGCGATCCCGCAGTGGCTCACGCTGACCGCGCTGGTCGTCACCATGACCGCCGGTACCGGCGTCATCATGTGGCTGGGCGAGCTCATCACCGACCGCGGCATCGGCAACGGCATGTCCGTCCTGATCTTCACCTCGATCGCCGCCCGCCTCCCCTCCGAGGGCTGGCAGATCTACAAGTCCAAGGGCGCGTACTGGTTCATCGGCGTACTCGTCCTGGTCGTCGCGGTCATCGCCGCCGTCGTCTACATCGAGCAGGCGCAACGCCGGATCCCGGTGCAGTACGCCAAGCGCATGGTCGGCCGGCGGATGTACGGCGGAACGTCGACCTACATCCCGCTCAAGGTCAACCAGGCCGGCGTCATCCCGGTCATCTTCGGCTCGTCTCTGCTCTACCTGCCGCAGTTGGCGCTCCAGTTCACCAAGAGCGACGACCCGGGCAAGGTCTGGACGTGGGTCGACCGGCACCTGGCGAACCCGAGCGACTGGGTCTACATCCTGACCTACTTCCTGCTGATCATCTTCTTCACCTACTTCTACGTGTCGATCACCTTCAACCCGACTGAGGTGGCCGACAACATGAAGAAGTACGGCGGGTTCGTGCAGGGCATCCGGCCGGGCAAGCCGACCGCCGACTACCTGGACTTCATCCTGACCCGGATCACCCTGCCGGGCGCCCTCTACCTGGGCATCATCGCGGTACTGCCGAACTTCTTCTTCATGTGGCTGGGCGGCAGTCAGTACCAGAACTTCCCGTTCGGTGGCACCGCGGTGCTGATCATGGTCGGCGTCGGCCTGGAGACGGTCAAGCAGATCGAAAGCCAGCTGATGCAGCGTAACTACGAAGGCTTCCTCCGATGAGGCTGGTTCTCGTCGGCCCGCCGGGCGCGGGGAAGGGTACGCAGGCGGAGTTCATCGCCTCGACCCTCTCCGTGCCCAAGATCTCCACCGGCGACATCTTCCGGGCGAACGTCTCCCAGGGGACTCCGCTGGGGCTGGAAGCCAAGCGGTACATGGACTCGGGCGGCCTCGTCCCGGACGAGGTCACCATCAACATGGTGCGTGACCGGCTGGCCGAGGCCGACGCCGCCGACGGCTTCCTGCTGGACGGCTTTCCGCGTACGGTGCCGCAGGCGACCGCGCTCGACAAGATGCTCGCCGACGCCGGTACGGCGCTCGACCTGGTGCTGGAACTCGTCGTGGACAACGACGAGGTGATCCGGCGGCTGTCCGGGCGGCGTACCTGCCACAACTGCGGCAAGATCTGGCACGTCGAGTTCGATCCGCCCACCCGGGAGGGTGTCTGCGACCGGTGTGGCGGCGAGCTGTACCAGCGCGACGACGACAAGCCGGAGACGATCGCCGAGCGGCTGCGCGTCTACGAGCGCGACACCGCGCCGTTGGCGGACTACTACGGCGCTCAGAACAAGCTTGTGGGCATCGACGCCACCGGCCCGGTGGAGGACGTCACCGCGCGCGCGATCGACGCCCTGCGCTCCTACGGCGGCTGACCGCCGCATAATCTGGTTTGATGCGTCACCAGCCCGACATTCAGCTCAAAACCCCGGCCCAGCTCGCGAAGATGCGGCAGGCCGGTCTCGTTGTGGCCGCCGCCCTGGCCGCGATGCGGGAGGCCGTGCGGCCCGGGATCTCCACCGCCGATCTCGACGCCATCGCCGAGAAGGTCATCCGTGATGCCGGCGCGATCCCGTCGTTCAAGGGTTATCAGGGCTTCCCGGCTTCGATCTGCGCCTCGGTGAACGAGCAGATCGTCCACGGCATCCCGTCGGCCCGGCAGGTGCTCGCCGAAGGCGATCTCATCTCGATCGACTGCGGCGCGATCCTGGACGGCTGGCACGGCGACTCCGCGATCACGGTCGGGGTCGGCGAGGTCGCGACGGAGCTGACCCGGATGGCCGCAGTCGCCGAGGACTCGATGTGGGCGGGGATCGCCGCCGCGGCGCGCGGGGTGCGCTCCGGGCGGGGCCGGCTCACCGACATCTCGTACGCGATCCAGGCGTCCATCCGAGGCGAGAAGTCGGCCCTCGTCGGCCGGGTGACCGGGGCTCGGCGGCGGTACGGCATCGTCGACGGCTACGGCGGGCACGGCATCGGCACCGAGATGCACCAGGACCCGCACATCCTCAATCACGGGCGTCCGGGCAAGGGCCCGTTCCTCGTCCCGGGGATGGCCCTGGCGATCGAGCCGATGATCACGATGGGCTCTCCGCGTACGCTGGAACTGCGCGACGGCTGGACGGTGGTGAGCGTCGACGGCTCCTACGCCGCCCACGTGGAGCACTCGATCGGCCTCTACGAGGACGGCGTCTGGGTGTTCACCGCCGAGGACGGCGGCCGCGAACGGCTCGGCGACCTGGTCACCGCATCCGCCACGGCGTGATCATCGCTCACCGGCGTTCGTGATCATCGCTCCAACGACGGTGTTGAAGCGGACATTTCGCGACTCGAAACAGCGTGGCTGACGCGATGATCACGAAAAGGGGAACTGTGACGCGCCCGACCGCGGGGGCGGCGGACCCTGATTTGGCGTCGATGCATATGGCCGCGTAGACTGGCTCAACGGCGCACCGCGTCCCCTCTGTCATGCCTGCCAATGCTCCGGCGGATGACAGTGCCGCGGCTGGCGTGCCGGCGACCCGGATTCCCGGGCGGCCTGCGCGAGGACAACGTGAGCCGATCAATGCAGCCGATGTCAGGTAGCGGAGGACATGCCGAAGAAGGACGGGGCCATCGAGATCGAGGGCCGGGTCATCGAACCACTCCCGAACGCTATGTTCCGGGTGGAGTTGGCCAATGGTCACAAGGTCTTGGCCCACATCAGCGGAAAGATGCGCCAGCACTACATCCGCATCCTGCCCGAAGACCGGGTGGTCGTGGAGCTCTCGCCCTATGACCTCACGCGGGGCCGGATCGTCTACCGCTACAAGTAGCACCAGCACACCGACATCGGACGCATGTCCGTGTCCAAAACCGGAGTAAAGGCGAACCGTGAAGGTCAAGCCGAGCGTTAAGAAGATCTGCAACAAGTGCCGCGTCATCCGCCGGCACGGCCGGGTCATGGTCATCTGTGACGACCCGCGCCACAAGCAGCGCCAGGGCTGAGCCCCGGCGCTGATCGCGTCCGCAGATCGCGCACGTCCGAATAGCTCGTCCCGGCCGCGGGGACGTCCCTTGTTGGGGAAACTCTCGTGGCTGACCCCCGGTCGGAGGCCGGGGCCTCACCCGGGCAGGTGGGGAAGGGGCCGGGCACAGACCTCCGCCACATCCACGAGGAGCTAGCCCACACATGGCACGTCTTCTGGGCGTCGACCTCCCGCGCGAGAAGCGCATGGAGATCGCGCTGACTTACATCTTCGGCATCGGCCGTACGCGGGCTGCCGAAACGCTCGCCGCCACCGGCGTCGACCCGAACAAGCGGGCGCGGGACCTCAGCGACGAAGAGGTCGTCCAGCTTCGGGACCACATCGAAGCCAACTTCAAGGTAGAAGGCGACCTGCGCCGCGAGGTCGCCGCTGACATCCGCCGCAAGGTGGAGATCGGCTGCTACGAGGGCATCCGGCACCGCAGGGGCCTGCCCGTCCGTGGTCAGCGCACGCGGACCAACGCGCGTACGCGCAAGGGTCCGAAGCGGACCGTCGCGGGCAAGAAGAAGCCCGGCAAGAAGTAGTAGCTGGATCGAGAAGGAGCGCATAAAGCTATGCCGCCGAAGGCACGCGCTGGGGCCGCCGTCAAGAAGGTCCGGCGTAAGGAACGCAAGAACGTCTCCCACGGGCAGGCGCACATCAAGAGCACCTTCAACAACACCATCGTGTCCATCACGGACCCGACCGGTGCCGTCATCTCCTGGGCCTCCGCCGGCCAGGTGGGCTTCAAGGGCTCCCGTAAGTCGACGCCGTTCGCCGCGCAGCTGGCCGCCGAGGCGGCCGCCCGTCGTGCCATGGAGCACGGCATGCGCAAGGTCGACGTGTTCGTCAAGGGCCCGGGCTCGGGCCGCGAGACCGCCATCCGTTCGCTGACCGCCGCGGGTCTCGAGGTCGGGGTCATCTCCGACGTCACGCCGCAGCCGCACAACGGATGCCGTCCGCCGAAGCGTCGTCGGGTCTAAGGGGAGATAGAGGAAGATGGCTCGTTACACCGGCGCTGACTGCCGCCGCTGCCGTCGCGAGAAGACCAAGCTGTTCCTGAAGGGCAGCAAGTGCGACGGGCCGAAGTGCCCGTTCGAGTCCCGGCCGTTCCCGCCGGGGCAGCACGGTCGCGGCCGCACCAAGGACACCGAATACCTGCTCCAGCTGCGCGAGAAGCAGAAGGCCCGCCGGATCTACGGCGTGCTGGAGAAGCAGTTCCGCACCTACTACGAGGAGGCCAACCGCAAGGCTGGCAAGACCGGTGAGGTGCTGCTGCAGATTCTCGAGTCGCGGCTGGACAACGTGGTCTACCGGGCGGGCTACGCCAAGTCCCGTGACCACGCCCGCCAGCTGGTCAAGCACGGTCACTTCACGGTGAACGGCAAGAAGGTCGACATCCCGTCGTACCGCGTCTCCGACCACGACATCGTCGAGGTCCGGGCGAAGTCGAAGGAGCTGACCCCGTTCCAGGTCGCGCAGGGCGAGGCGGGCAGCCGCACCGTTCCGGCGTGGCTCGAGGCGATCCCCAGCCAGCTCAAGATCCTGGTCCACTCGCTGCCGGCCCGGGGTGCCATCGACACCCAGGTCCAGGAGCAGTTGATCGTCGAGCTCTACTCCAAGTAAGGGCTCCGGCCGGCGCGTCCGCGAGGGCGCGCCGGTCACTCACGGCGAGCGTCATATAGCGGGCGCTCCTGAAAGAGAAGAGAACGAAGTGCTCATCACGCAGCGGCCGACTCTCACCGAAGAGTCGATCAGCGAGGTTCGCTCCCGGTTCACCATCGAGCCGCTGGAGCCGGGCTTCGGCTACACGCTCGGCAACTCGCTCCGTCGTACCCTGCTCAGCTCGATCCCCGGCGCCGCCGTGACGAGCATCAAGGTCGACGGCGTCCTGCACGAGTTCACCACGATCCCCGGAGTCAAGGAGGACGTGGTCGAGCTGGTCATGAACGTCAAGGAGCTGTCGGTCAGCTCCGAGCACGACGAGCCGGTCAGCATGTACCTG
>JABFYB010000776.1 GCA_013361475.1 Hamadaea sp. | reverse complement strand
GTGTCGCCGCGACCGCGCTCGCGCGCGCCGCTGTGGACGGCGTTGAGTAGCGCCGCGCGGCGCGCTGGGTGCGCTCATGATCAGCGGAAGTTTTGTGGGGTTATAGCCCCGCGAAACTTCCGCTGATCATGGCGGTCGGCGGGCGCGCCCTGATCATGAACGGTGCGCGGCGGGGGTGAACGGTTCACCGGTAAGGTCGCGGGAGCGTACCGACCGCACTGTGGGACGTAGGCACGAGCGCTCCCGAGCGGGAATGGATCACGTAGCGTACGCGTTGTGCGCTTTGTACGTGTGCGGACCGTGAAAGGCTGACGACTGTGCGAGACCCGCAGGAACTGTTCGAGCTGGCGCCAGAGCTGACCGGCCCGGCGGCGGCCGATCTCGGGCGGCCGGTGTTGCTGCACGCCCTGAGCGGGTTCATCGACGCGGGTGGTGCCGGTCGGCTGGCTCGCGAGCACCTGCTGGAGGTCTTGCAGCCGGCGTTGCCGGATCGGCCGGTGATCGCCTCCTTCGACGTCGACCAGTTGCTCGACTACCGGGCTCGTCGCCCGCTGATGGACTTCGCGGCCGACCACTGGGAGTCCTACGACGATCCGCGGCTGGAGCTGCACGCTCTGCGCGATCATGACGGCACCCCGTTTCTGCTGCTCACCGGCCCGGAGCCGGACATGCAGTGGGAGCGGTTCATCGCCGCGCTGACGTTGCTCATCCAGCGGCTCAACGTCCGCGTCACGGTCGGCATCCACGCCATTCCCATGTCGGTTCCGCATACGCGACCGGCGGGGGCCACGGCCCACGGCACGCGCGCCGAGCTGATCGCGGGTTACGAGCCTTGGATCGATCGGGTACGCGTACCGGCGAGTGTGACGAATCTGCTGGAGTTCCGGCTGGGCGAGACGGGGCTGGACGCGATCGGGTTCGCCGCGCACGTGCCGCACTACTTGGCTGAGGGGGAGTACCCGCCGGCCGCCGAGTTGCTGCTGACCTCGGTCTCCCGGGCGACCGGGCTGCTGCTGCCCGCCGACGAGCTGCGGGAGGCCGGCGTTCGCGTACGCGCCGAGATCGAACGCCAGCTGGTGAGCAACCCGCAGGCGGCGGCGGTCGTGAAGGCGCTGGAGGAGCAGTACGACGCGTTCACCCGTGGCCGGGACGCCAATCTGCTGACCGAGCCGTCGCCGTTGCCGACCGCCGACGAACTGGGCGCGGAGCTGGAGAAGTTCTTGGCCGAGCATTCGCGGCGAGACCAGGCCGACTAGTTCACCCGGATTTCAGCGTTTCGAGGGCGGTTTTCGTGGCGGAGGACCGCCCTCGGCGCTATCCTTCATCTCCCCTGCTCGCAGAAAGGCCCCCTGAGCAGGGAAGAGCCGCCGGGAGTGCGGTCAGAAGGGAGGGCGGGAGTGAGTCGGCTGCATCTGTTCGACATGGACGGCACGCTGATCCGCGACTCCTCGGCCAACATCGAGCTGGCCAAGGTCATCGGCAAGGTGGACGAGTTTCGATCGCTGGACGGCCAGTTCGCCTTGGGCGTGGTCGACTCCGCCGAGTACGCCCGGCAGGCGTACGCGATGTGGTCCGCGTTGACGGAGGACGTCGTGGCCGACGCCTTCGCGCGGGCGCCGTGGCTCGCGGGCATCCGCGACGTCTGGA
Source organism: Hamadaea sp. (assembly GCA_013361475.1). Lineage (GTDB taxonomy): Bacteria > Actinomycetota > Actinomycetes > Mycobacteriales > Micromonosporaceae > Hamadaea. The sequence continues at coordinate 4,456 of JABFYB010000776.1, read as the reverse complement.
CCGAGATCACCGAACGCGGCGAGCACTGCGCTGTCATATCTTTGTCGCCGAGTTTCTTCGTCCGCCGGCTGAGCGCCTGGGGCGTGCACGACGTACGCGCGGCGATCTTCCCCGATGTGCCGTTCCCGGCCGGCACGACCCTCGACGTGTGCGGTGTGCTGAACCCCCAGTCGAAGGTGACGATCGCCGACGAGCTGGCTGCCCGATACGGGCTGACCAGGGCGGACTGCGTCGCCTACGGGGACTCCAAATCGGACAGCGCGTTGTTCGCGGCGGTGCCTGTCCGGGTGGCCGTCAACGGCGACCACCATGTGCGCACTTTGGCGACGCACGTCTATGCCGGGGGCGATCTGCGGGAGGCGTACGCCCTCGTACGGTAGTCGCCACCCTACGCTCGGCTAATACTTTTCGATACTACGGTATTCCGATCTCCCGATATATCGTCTAGGTTGCATGTCGTCTCTCCGATCGAGAGGCTTACCACCACGCTCGACACCTGATCAACCGAACGGTGGAGAGCGACCCCCTACCGGAGGTGGACATGCGCAGAATCGTCGTGGGGTTGCTCGGCTTGTCGCTGGCGTCCGGACTCGGCACCACGCTGGGTTCGGCCGCGCTCGCGGCGCCCAAGCCGGCAACTCCAGTCAGCACGGAGGTGACCGGCGACAGCGTGCCGGGCACCGACGAGCTGCCCAACCCCTTGGAGGACAAGCGAAGGGAGCTGCGCGAGCAAGGTCTCACCGCCGTTCTGAACGGCGAACGGAAGGCTGAGCAGCGCGGCGCGAGCACGGTCGTCAAGGTCGGACAGACGGCCGCCGGCTCTCGCAACGCCTTCTCGGGGCGTGGGAAGAAAGACCAGTACGTGGAGCTGTCTCGGGAGACGACCGACCGGGTCTTCGTGATCCTGGCCGAGTTCGGCGACACGAGGCACCCCAGCTACCCCGACCAGGACACCGACGTCAACACGCAGGGTCCGGCGACGTTCGAGGGTCCGCTGGTCAACTCGATCCCGGAACCGAACCGCGCGGTCGACAACTCGACCGTGTGGCAGCCCGACTACAACCGGGAGCACTACCAGGAGATGTACTTCGGCACCGGCAAGGGTGTCGAGTCGCTCAAGACCTACTACGAGACGCAGTCGTCCGGGCGGTACAGCGTGGACGGCACCGTCACGGACTGGGTCAAGGTCCAGTACAACGAGGCGCGCTACGGCCGGTCGAACGGCTACCCGTGCGCCGGCAACGTCTGCTCGAACACGTGGGCGCTGATCAAGGACGCGGCCAACCAGTGGTACGCCGACCAGAAGGCCCTCGGCCGCACCGACGCCGAGATCGCGGCCGAACTGGCGACGTTCGACAAGTGGGACCGTTACGACTTCGACGGCGACGGCAACTTCAACGAGCCCGACGGGTACATGGACCACTTCCAGATCGTCCACGCCGGCGGCGACCAGGCCGACGGCGACCCGCAGCAGGGCGAGGACGCCATCTGGAGCCACCGCTGGTACGCGTACAACAATCTCGTCGGGTCGCAGGGCCCGGCCGGGAACCTCCTCGGTGGCACCCAGGTCGGCACCTCCGGCCTGTGGATCGGCGACTACACGATCCAGCCGGAGAACGGTGGCCGGAGCGTGTTCTTCCACGAGTTCGGTCACGACCTCGGTCTGCCGGACGACTACAACATCACGTACGGCGGCGACAACAACAACGAGCACTGGACGCTCATGGCGCAGAGCCGACTCGGCGCCAAGGGCGAGCAGTTCATCGGCGACCGCGCCGGCGACCTCGGAGCCTGGAACAAGCTGCAGCTCGGCTGGCTGGACTACGAGACGCTGGTGGCGGGAGCGGGAGTCGGCGGGAACCGCACGCTGACGCTCGGCCCGCAGGAGTACAACACGAACAATCCGCAAGCGGTCGTGGTCGTGCTTCCGAAGAAGGAAGTAGTCACCGCACTGGGCGCTCCGGCCGCTGGTTCCAAGCAGTGGTGGAGTGGTTCCGGCGACGACTACGCGGCCTCCCTGGCCCGGCAGGTGACTCTGCCGAGCGGCACGGCCTCGCTGTCCTTCCAGGCCCGGTACGACATCGAAGACTGCGGGCCGGACGCGTGTGACTACGCGTACGTCGAAGTCGACGACGGCTCCGGCTGGACGGCCATCCCCGGCAGCATCGCCGACGCGGCCGAGGGCAACGGCATCGACGGCACCCAGGCGACGTGGACCAACGCGACGTTCGACCTGTCGGCGTACGCCGGCAAGACGGTCTCGCTGCGAATCCGCTACGCCACGGACGGCGCGGCGGCCGGCAACGACCCGGCGGTGCCGAACGGCATCTTCGTGGACGAGCTCGCCATCACGGCGAACGGTTCGGCGATCGTGAGCGACGGTGCGGAGAACGGCGACAACGGCTGGACCGTGGCGGGCTTCTCCGCCGTCGGGACGTCCATCTCGGCGTTCTACGACAACTACTACATCGCCGGGCATCGGTCTTACGTCTCCTACGACAAGTACCTCAAGACCGGGCCGTACTACTTCGGCTACCTGAACACGTTGCCGGACAAGGTCGACCACTACGCGTACCAGCAGGGTCTGCTCATCTCCTACTGGGACACGTCGTACGCCGACAACGACACGTTCGCCCACCCCGGCTCCGGCCGGAACCTGTACATCGACGCCCACCCGGTTCCCCTGTACAACCTCAACGGGGTTCCGTGGCGGTCGCGGGTCCAGGTTTACGACGCGCCGTTCAGCCTGACCCGGGCGGACTCGTTCACGCTGCACATCAACGGCGTGGCGAACCACATCCGGGGCCAGGCGGCGCAGCCGCTGTTCGACGACACCAAGACCTACTGGTACGCCGAACTGCCGAACCACGGCGTCATCCTGCCGGCGGCGGGGGTCAAGATCCGCGTGCTCGACGAGAGCGGCACGTCGATCAAGATCCGCGTCACCTCCTGACGCTTCCGTCGTCACCAGACGGCGCCCGGGCTTGCCCCCGGGCGCCGTTCTCGTTGCACCGCCTGAATCTGTGACGGCGCACACAGCTGTCACATCCGCTCCTTCGCACCCGTCAGACCAACGACGAACCAATGTGAAGGAGAAGAACAATGCAGGCTCGGATGACCAACCCCGTCTCCGTCGTCCCCGGCGCGCTGAAGGCCGTGTACGCGTTGAGCCAGTCGGTTCAGGCCACCGGCGTACCCGGTGCCGTGCTGGAGCTGGTCCACCTGCGGGCCAGCCAGATCAACGGCTGCGGATTCTGCGTCGACTACGGCGTGAAGACCGCCAAGAAGGCCGGCGAGACCGATGAGCGCCTCCACGCGGTCGCCGCCTGGCGCGAGATGCCCTACTTCACCGACGCCGAACGGGCCGCCCTGGCGCTGAGCGAGTCGATGACGCGCCTCGCCGACCGGGCCGACGCCGTGCCGGACGACGTGTGGGAGGCGGCTGCGAAGCACTACGACGAGCAGCAGCTCGCCGCGCTGGTGCTGTGGGTCGCCACCACCAATTTCTACAACCGGGTCAACGTGACGACTCGGCAGCCCGCGGGCTCCCAGACCTGGTGACTCCTGCTCTTCTCGGCGCTGGATCACGGATCTCGGTCATATTCCGCTCAAGATTCGACCCAGATCCGTGATCCGGCTCGCCGGTTCAGGAGTTGAGGGCGAGGGCGAGCGGATACACCGCCGCCGCTCCCGCCTGACGCAGTTCCCGGGCCACGAGCGTCGCGGTCCAGCCGCTGTCGACGACGTCGTCCACCAGGAGAATCGGACCATCGACTGTGGACAGCGCAGAAGCGAGGTCCGCGCCGATCTCGATCGTGCCGTGGACGAGCCGCAGCCGCTGAGCGCTGTTGCCGCCCGCCTTCGGCGACAACGGTCCGAGCGGGGTGGTCAGACCAAGCAGCGGCAGCCGGCCGATCTCGGCGATCCGAGTGGCCGCCGAGGCCACGAGCTGGGGGCGTCGGCGCGAGCCGATGCCGACCACGCCGGCTGGGCGTACCGGCCAGGGATCGTCGCCCTTGGCCCAGTCTTTGAGTACCTCCACCAGCGCTTTCAGGACGTCGTCCGGCACCGGTCCGTCCCCGGCGTCCAGGAGTGACCGCAGTCGAGGCCCCCAACCCAGGTCGGACAGCCGCCCGATGGCCCGCCCCGCCGACGCCTGCTCGTCGGGCGGCACCCGGCCGGACAGGTCGAGGCCGACGGCGGACAACCCGGTCGGCCACTGACGGCGCGGTTCGATCGTCACACCGGGACGGTGCAGGTACGCCGTCGCCGCCGCCAGCGCGTCGTCGCTGACCGCCGACGGCAGGAAGTCTCCGGCACACGTGTCGCAACGGCCACACGGCGTCGACTCGGGATCGTCCAGCTGCTGCCGCAGGAAATGCATCCGGCAGTCCGAAGTGGAGGCGTACGCGAGCATGGCGCGTTGTTCGGACTCCCGGGCGTCGGCGACGCGCCC
>JABFYB010000818.1 GCA_013361475.1 Hamadaea sp. | reverse complement strand
GTAGACCTTCACCTGATCGTCGCGGCGCCCGAGGAACTCGAGCACCCCGCCGGGGCTGCGGCGCACCAGGTCACCGGTGCGATACAGCCGTGCGCCCGGCGGGCCGAACGGGTCGGGCACGAAGCGTTCCGCCGTCAGCTCCGGCCGGGCGTGGTATCCACGGGCGACGCCGATGCCGCCGGCGTACAGTTCGCCGACCGCGCCGGGCGGAACCGGATTGCCGTCGCGGTCGAGGACGACGGCCCGCATGCCGTCCAGGGGGCGGCCGATGGGCACCGGGCCGTCCTTCTGGTCCGGCGGCCATTCGTACTCGGTGACGTCGATGGAGCATTCGGTCGGGCCGTAGGTGTTGTAGATCGTGACGTCGACGAGATCGCGCACGCGCGCGCACAGTTCGCCGGTCAACGGTTCTCCGGCGCTGAACAGCAGTCGCAGCGCCGAGCATTCGTCCCACCCGGGTGCGGCCACGAGTTGCCGCAGGACCGACGGAACCACCTGCAGGACCGTCACCGCCTCGTCGGCGACCGCCCGCACCATCGCCTCCGGATCGCGTTCCACGCCGGGCGGTGCGACGACCACGGTTCCGCCGCTGACCAGGGGCGAGAAGATCTCCCATCCGGCGGCGTCGAAGGTCAGCGCGGTCTTCTGCAGGACGCGGTCGGCCGGGCCGAGGCCGAGGCTCCGGATCGGCCACAGTACGCGGTTGGCGATCCCGCCGTAGGTGATCACCACGCCCTTCGGGCGCCCGGTGGAGCCCGAGGTGTACATCATGTACGCCGCGAGATCCGGGCGCAGCACGGGAATCGGCGCACGCGTACCGTCGTCGGCGACGGTGTCGACGCAGAACGCGTTGATCCCCAGCGCGGCGAGCCGGGTCGCATTCTCCGTTGTCGTCACCACAGTGCGGATTCCGGCTTCGTCGACGATCAGCCGGGTACGCGCCCCCGGATGCTGGGGATCGAGGGTGACGTAACACCCGCCGAGCCGGCCCACCGCGAGGAGGGCGCAGACCGCCGCCGCACCGCGATCAAGGTAGACACCGACACGCGTCTCCGGGCCGACGCCCTCTGCCGCCAGATGCGCCGCCAGCACCTCGACGGCCCGCTCCAGCTCGGCGTACGTCATGGATTCGCCCTTGTCGACCAGGGCGGTGGCGTCCGGGGTGCGGGCTGCCTGCTCCCGGAACAACGACGGGAGCAGCGGCACGTCCTCGGGCGCTGGGGCGGCGGTGACCTCCTCGCCCATGGGCGCCCGTTTGACGTCGGCCGCCGGATCGGCGACGAGGGTGCCGACGAGGGCGATGAACTGATCCAGCAGCGTGTCGGCAGTCTCCTCGCTGAACAGGGCGGTCGAGTACTCCAACTCGATGTCCAGCCCGCCACCGGCGACCGGCACGACGTGCAGCGTCATGTCGAGTTGGGAGCCCTGCGGGGTGATCGGCAGCGGCATGGAGGTCAGCAGTTGCCGGTTCTCCTCCATGGGCATGTTGAACCCGACCTGGGCCAGCGGCGCGCGGTTACGCGGATAGCCGGGGCGGACCTCGCGGATCAGCAGGTCGAACGGCACGTTCTGGTGGACGAGCGCTTCCGACACCCGGTCCCGCATCTGCTTGAGCAGATCCCGGAAACTGAGCGAGCCGGTCAGGTCGGCCCGGACCGGCACCATGTTCGCCAGCATCCCGACCATGCGCTGCAGCTCCGGCCGGTTGCGCCCGGAGACCGTCGAGCCGATCAGGATGTCGTCCTCGCCGGTGTAACGGCGCAGCAGGACGGCGTACGCCGCCAGCATCGTCATGTAGGTGGTGACGCCCTCGCTGCGGCTGAGCGCGCGTACCTGCTCGATGACCTCGGCGCTCATCTCGCGCTGGACCGTCGCGCCCGCCAGGCTGCGCTCCGCGGACCGGGGGTAGTCGGCCGGCATGTCGAGCGGAGCGGGCAGATCGGCCAGCCGGCCACGCCAGTAGTCGAGATCGCGGGCGAACGCCCCGCTCGTGACGCGATCTCGTTGCCAGGCGGCGAAGTCGACGAACCGCAGCGGCATCGGGGTCTTGGGCAGTGCCCCGGCGAGCTCACTGCAGACCAGGACCAGTGAGGAGGCGTCCATGACGATGTGGTGCGCGCAAAGCATGAACATCCGGCGGCCGGATGGAGTGACCAGGACGGCGGACCGCCAGAGGGGGGCGGCGTCGAGCTGGTACGGCCTGGCCGCGAACCGCAACGCCGCAGTACGCACGGCGTCGAGGTCGTCGCCGTCCACGGCGATCTCTTCGAGCACGACCGACACCGACGGCAGGACGGTCATGAGCGGGCCGTCAGTGCCGGTCAGCACCGCCATCCTCATGCTGTCGTGCCGTGCCGCGATGTCGTTCAGGTCCTGTTGAATCCCTGCGGTGGACAGCTCGTCGGGTATCCACTCGGCGGCGATCAGGTTGAACAGCGGGACGTCTCCGGCGAGTTGCGCGATGAGCCACACCGCCTCCTGCGCGAACGACAGCCGCACGGGGAAATCGCCGGTCCATGGCGGAATGACGTCGACCGGGGCCGGAGCCGCTCCGCCGCCTCTCTTGAGAAGCTGGGCCAGCAGTTGCTGCTTGAGGGGCGACAGCTCAGTCATGGTTCGTCTCCGCGGTGGGCAGGAAGTTGTCGACAGCTGTGCCCAGTCCTCGTGCCTTGGCCGTCGCCACCACCAGACTGGCGACGGCGAGGTCGAGAATGCCCAGCCCGAACGGTGACACGACGGTGATCCGGGACGGGTCACGGTCGGCGGCCGCACCGCGCGCCGCCAACTCGCCGATCGTCGCGGCGACGAAGTCGCGGTTGCCCACCTGCTGCTCCGCCAGATGCACCGAGGTATTGGCGCGGAACACATGGTCCAGGTCGTCTACGACGTTCACGGCCGTCACGATGGCCTCGGGAAGCACGTCCCGCAGGGAGACGTGCAGGATCAGCGTCCCCGGGACGAGCCCGCTGAAGTCCAGGTGCGGTTGCAGGGCGTTCGTGGCGACGCTGACGAGCGTGTTCTTCGCCAGCGCGGTGGCCAGATCGTGCTCGACCCGCACCGTGAGATCGGGCAGGTCCGCCGCGCACCGCTCACGCAGCCGTTCGGCTCGGCCGGGTTGCGTGTCGTACGCGGTGACCTCGGTCAGGCCGGGAACCACGTGGTGCAGGAATCGCAGTATCGCGAAGTTGATCACCCCGCAGCCGAGCACCGTCACGCCGTTGCCGTCGGTGGTGGCCGGGAGCAGCCGGGCCGCCAACGCCGCCCCGGCCGCCGTCCGCCAGGCCGAGATCGTCGAACCCTCGAGAAACGCCAGCGGTCGGCCGGTTTCCAGACTGTTGAGGATGACGGCCGCGGACGCCCGCTCGAGCCCGCGGTCGATGTTCGCCGGGAACGACGAGATCCACTTGATTCCGGCGATCGGCTGCTCGCCGCCCAAGTACGCCGGCAGCGCGATGATCCGGTTACGCGGCTCGTCGGGAAATCTGAGGAAGACGGAATGGGGCAACGACGATCCACCGGCCGCGTGGGCGATGTAGGCGTCCTCGACGGCCCGCAGAACCGCGACCTCCTGGCCTCGTAAGGCGTCCTGAACATCACGGTGAGTGAGAATCAACATGGCGATCGCCCTACTGTCGTGGCGAGAGCGGGCAGAATACGCGCGGCGCTGTCGACCGCGACGAGCCGGAACTCCGTGGTGTACCGCCGGCCGTCGGCGTCGTGGAGCCAGAGCTGGTCGGGCCCGGGCAGCATCTCCTGCAGCCGGACCGGCCCGGTGGTCTCCCGACGCCACGACCTGGCCAGGTTCGTCAGCAGAACCGGGGATGACAGGTCTACATAGAACGGTTTGGGCTCGGACGGCATCTGTGCGAAGAGGTGCCGTGGCAGGCCCTGTTCGGCCAGCCACGCGCTGAGGACCTCCGGCCGGTAGCCCGACTTGGTCAGCACGCCGGCGGGCAGGTCGTCCGGATCGAACGCCCAGGTCGCCCGGCGGATCACCAGATCATCGAGGAGTACGCGTGGCCCCGGGACCGGCAGCCGGAACAGGTTGACCGCCAACGCCGACAGGAACTCCCCGAAGAACTCGCGTACGGGATGCGACCAACTGGTCCGATCCGGCCCGGCCACCAGCTCACCTTGCTCCGGCCACACCGTCAACGCGGCCGCCGGCCACGCTGTCGACCCGTCGGGCGTACCCATGTCGTCGCTGTGCGACCAGTAGAGGTAGCGGCCGGGCACATGCATCGCGGGCGGCGGATAGCGGCGCGAGTCGATCTCCGGTCCGTACGGGTAGCAGGGAACGATCCGCCCGCCTGCCATGTCGAGCGCCATCAGATCGTCCAACCGGCCCGCGTCGTCGGCAAGGGTGTGGAAGAACCTGGACTCGAGGGTGTTCATGGCGACGTGCAGTTCGCCGAGAACCCAGAACGAGTCGTCGCCGTCGTGCGCGTACAGCAGATCGGGACTGTGCTGGCGGGCGGCCGCCCACCCGGGCTCGCGGGCCGGGAAGAGGGCCGCGACCAGCGGCTCCAGCTCACTGCAGCGCAACCGGACCGGCTCAGCGCCCGGGTCGGCGCCGACGTCGGCGAGGATCTCGGCCCACCGGAGGGTGAAGTCCTGCGCGATCTCGTGCACGACAGTCTTCGGCGCGCCCGACAGAACCTCCGCGGCGGCCAGGAAGAGATCGGCGAGCGTCACCTCGCCGCGTCGCCTGCGCAGATCGGCGTACACCTGCTGCAGCTCCTCCTCGACGGCCTCGCCGAGCTGAGCGGTGAGCCAGCGGGCCGACTGCAGCAACAGCGCCAGCGGCGGGGCCAGCTGCTCGACCATCCCGGCCGGGATTCCGACATCGAGGTCGCGACGGCAGTCGAGGTACGCGAGGGTGCGGCCGGCGCTGGCGTCAGCCTTGGTCCGCGTCGCCGGCTCCCCGGTCGCCGTGGCGAAGTGCCGCTCCAGCTCGGTGAACGCCTCGGCAAGCTCGGCCGGACGCAGGGCCGCCTTCTCCGCCTCGGCCAGGGCGCTGAGCAGCTTGTCGAGTCCGGACAGCAGGTCGTCGCGGTCGGGCGTCGCGAGCGCAGCGATCTGCGTCCGCAGGGCCTCCTCAGGGTGAGCGCTGGGCCGCACCTCGAACCCGGACTTCACCAGTCCGGCGTCCATGAGTGAGGCGAGCTGAACCAGGTCGGCGGAGGAGAAGTCGGCCGCGGTCGCCCCACCACGGACGCGCTCGAGCACGGCCAACTCGTCGCGGCTCAACGGCAGCGGCGGTCGATACGGGCGTACCGCCTGGTCGCCCACGACGCCTACGGCCGGGTTCACCCGAAGCGGCAGATGCCGTTCGACTCGGGCGTCGCGGGCCAGCGCCGAGGCAAGCGCTCGCACGGCCCACAGCTCCAACGACACCTCCGACCTCCGGATCTCCCCGGAGCCGTCGACCCGCAGCTCACTTCCCGGCTCGGCGTCCAGCTGCGCCCACCCGACCGGGCCGAAGAAGCCGATGCTGTCGTTCTTCGCGCAGTACCGCTGGGCGTACTTGGCGAGAACGCCGATCCGATAGGAGGTGAGCCCCGGCTGCGGCCGACCTGCCCAAGTCGCCACCAACGCGGGGTTCTGCCAGGTGAGGGCGGCCAGGAAAGCCGGCTCGGCGAGCAGCTGCCGTAAGGCGGACGCGGCGTCGCCGGTCAGCCCCGCCAACCACGAGAACGGCAGGCCGGCACCGCGTACCGGGGCGACCGGCCACAGCCCCCAGTCGTCGTCGAGCCGGACGAGATGACTCATCGGGCGCCCTGTTCCCACAGCAGGCCGGCGAGCGCGGCGATAGTGGGGTAATCGAAGATCGCCCCGATGGACAGCTCGACGCGGAACTCGTCCCGGACCGCGCCGACCAGGGCGATCGCGGTCAGCGAATTTCCGCCGACCTCGAAGAAGTTCGCGTCGACGGGGATGTCCGGATCGCCGATCGCGTCGACCCACAGCGCCTTGACTCTCGCCTGAACCCCGTCTCGTCCGCCCGTGGAGCCGGCGTCGGCCGCGTTCACGGCCGGCGTGGCCGCCGGCGCCGGGACCTCGGCGACCGGGGTGGGCTGCGCGACAACCTGCGCGACGGGCTGT
>JABFYB010000203.1 GCA_013361475.1 Hamadaea sp. | reverse complement strand
CTCGCTCGACGGCAACTCCCGCTACGCCCGGCTCGACCCGTACGCGGGCGCGCAGCTGGCGCTGGCGGAGGCGTACCGGAACGTGGCCGTCACCGGGGCCGACCCGGTCGCCGTGACGAACTGCCTGAACTTCGGCTCGCCCGAGGACCCGGCGGTCATGTGGCAGTTCGCCGAAGCGGTTCGCGGGCTCGCCGACGGCTGCCTCGAGCTCGGCATCCCGGTCACCGGCGGCAACGTCAGCTTCTACAACCAGACCGGGGCGGCCGCGATCCACCCGACGCCGATCGTCGGCGTCCTCGGGGTGCACCAGGACGTGACGCAGCGGGTGCCGATGGGCTTCAGCCACGCCGGGGACGTGCTGTTCCTGCTCGGTGAGACGCGCAACGAGCTGTCCGGTTCGGAGTGGGCCTGGGTGGAGCACCAGCATCTCGGCGGTACGCCGCCCCAGGTGGACCTGGCCGCCGAACGCCGGCTGGGCGACGCCATCGGGCAGGCGGCCGAGCACGGGCTGATCCGTACCGCGCACGACCTCTCCGACGGTGGGCTCGCTCAGGCGCTCGCGGAGTCGAGCCTGCGCAAGGGCTTCGGCGCCGCGATCGAGCTGCCCGCCGAGTGGTCGACCGGCTCGCAGCCGTTCGTCTTCCTCTTCTCGGAGTCCACCGGCCGGGCGCTCGTCGCCGTGCCGCCGGGCCACGAGATGGCGTTCACCGCCCTCTGCGAGGAGCGGCAGGTCCCGGCGACCCGGCTGGGCACCGTGTCCGGTGAGGGGACGGCGCTGGAGGTGGCCGGCCAGTTCACCCTCCCGCTCGACGAGCTGCGCGAGGCGTGGTCGGCGACGCTGCCGAAGCTGTTCGGCTCGACGCTCGCCGCCAACGTGGTCCAGGAGGACTGACTCAGATCGACGACGACAGCAGGGTGCCCCGGTGGCGCCCTGCTGTCGGCTTTTAGCCGGAACGCTGGCTGCTCGGCCGATTCGGCGACGACCCTGGGTTTGCGTACCGTGACCGCGTGCGTCTCCCGTTCCCGCTCCTGCGTACGTCCGCGCTTGCGGGCGCCCTCGTGATGACGCTGGTCGCGACCGGTGTGGATCCCGTGACGAGCGAGCCGGTCTGGCTGAGCGGTGCGCAGACCGCCTCCGGCTACACCGGGGCCGGCGCGGGCGAAGGTCTCGCGGCCGCGCCGGTGGGCACGGTCATCGAGGCCGCGGCGGGCGCCGGGCACGCGCTCGGCTGGCAGACCGCGGGCGGCAAGGGCTCGACCTCGCGGCTCTACCGCAGCGCCGTGGGCGCTTCCTTCGCCTTCTCGGGTACGCCGGAAGCACTGACCGTGTCCGCCAGCGATGTGTCGTCCACGGCGCAGGTGACGTTCACGGCACCGTCGGGACGAGTGCTGGAACCGGGCACCTATGCGACCGGGGACGGGTCGGCCCTGGTGTGGTCCGGCCAGGGCAGCTGCCCGGCCGCCGAGACGCACAGTTTCACGATCACGTCGCTGACCTGGGCGTCCGACGGGGTGACGCTGACCGGTCTCGACGCGACCTTCACCGGTTCCTGCGGGACGTCGGCCAAGGGCCGGATCCTGATCAACGCCGTCGGCTCGCCCGCTCCCGCCACGGCCACGGCCACGGTGACGGCAGCCTGGTACGCCAAGTCCCGGGTCGGGCGGAATACTGCGACGAAGCTCCTGGTCCTGGGCCAGGTGGCCTGCGCTGGAGCGGCCCGGGTGACCTTGACCGGACAGCTGGTCACCAAGAGTTCGCCGGTGGTCTTCAGCACGACGGTCGATTGCACGCCCGGTGCGACCGTCTCCTGGTCGGTGACGCTCAGCCCGCGGCCGATGATCGCGCCGGGGATGACGGACTACTGGGTGTCCGGATCGGTCTTCGACACCTATTACCGATACACGGGTGACATTCTCACCAAGGACAAGCAGGTCGCCGTGCAGACCAGTACGACGCTGCCGAGGCGTTCGCGCTGATCAGGCGGTGGTCCATCGTCCGGTGCGCAGGAACTCGCGGATGGCCGCCTCGTGGGGGGCCAGGTCCAGCCCGGAATCGCGGACCCAGGGGTCGGAGTAGTACGTGTTGGCGTACCGCTCGCCGCCGTCGCAGAGCAGAGTGACGACCGAGCCGCTTTCGCCGGCCTCGACCATGGCGGCGATCAAGCTGAACGCACCCCACAGATTGGTCCCGGTGGAGCCGCCGACCCGGCGCCCGAGCACTTCGGCGCCGACCCGCATGGCGGCGAGCGACGCGGCGTCCGGTACGGCGATCATCCGGTCGACGACCGACGGCTGGAACGAAGCCTCGACGCGGGGCCGGCCGATCCCCTCGATGCGGGAGCCTAGCCCGGTCGTGGTCGTCCAGTCGGACTGTTTCCAGGCGGGGTAGAACGCCGAGTTCTCCGGGTCGACGACGCAGACCTTGGTGCAGTGCTGCTCATAGCGGACGTACCGCCCGATGGTCGCGGAGGTGCCGCCGGTGCCCGCGCCGACGACGATCCAGGCCGGAACCGGGTGCGCCTCCCGCGCCATCTGCTGGAAGATCGACTCCGCGATGTTGTTGTTGCCACGCCAGTCGGTGGCGCGTTCGGCGTACGTGAACTGGTCCATGAAGTGGCCGTCCCGGGCCTCGGCGAGCCGGACGGCCTCCGCCACGACCTGCGCCGGATCGTCGACGAGGTGGCACTGCCCGCCCTGGAACTCGATCAGCGAGATCTTCTCCTTGCTCGTCGAGGCGGGCATCACCGCGACGAACGGCAGGCCGAGCATGCGGGCGAAGTACGCCTCGCTCACCGCGGTCGAGCCGGAGGACGCCTCGACGATGGTGGTGTCCGGCCGGATCCAGCCGTTGCAGAGCGCGTAGAGGAAAAGCGAGCGGGCGAGCCGATGCTTGAGCGACCCCGTCGGGTGCACCGACTCGTCTTTCAGGTAGAGGTCCACACCCCAGGCCGGCGGGAGCGGGAAGGGCAGCAGATGAGTGTCGGCGGACCTGTTCGCGTCGGCCGCGACCTTGCCGATCGCTTCTGTCACCCACGCGCGGTCGCTGTCACAACAACGGTCTAGCTGCTCCATCTCGCCACCCTATCCACCTTGTGACCATGGTGACGATTCCTGCGTAACTCCCACCGAACTAGCCTGGCATGCGGCAATATACGAATGAGGTTCGCAAATAGTACAAGACAATTACGGCGAAAATGACGAATCCGCAGTTTCAGGGATAACTATCTCTGACGGTGCTCTAATGGACGTACGTCCACACGGGGCCGAGTCCATTGGGCTGAATCCATGGAGGCTCCGTCGACGCTAGGAGGTGGGTGTGGACACGGGAGATCGCCTGCTGACACCGGGTGAGGTGGCGGCGTTGTTCCGGGTGGACCCGAAGACGGTGACGCGCTGGGCCGCCGCCGGGCGGATCGGCAGCATCCGGACTCCGGGTGGTCACCGACGGTTCCGGGAGTCTGAGGTGCGCGCCCTCCTCGAAGGCGAGGGCGAGTTCGCCGAGGCGGCCGGGACGGCCGGTGCCGGCGGCCACCCGACGGACACCTACGAACGACGTCCGTCCTACTGATTGGGGTGTGGCCCAAGGCCTCCATGGTGCGATGATCCACTATGGAGGCCCGGGTCGGTGTGTCCGGGCCTGGAGTCGTAGGCTGTCGCGGACGAAACCCCATCAGAAGAGAACGGGTGGTGATGGTCGCGCCATGCCCGCGAACCGTCGAGCCGCCCGGCTGCAAGAGGCCACCTGCGAGGCCATCATCGACGCGGTGCGCCGGCATCTGCCGAAGAGCGCGTACCGCGAATTCACGCTCTGGGCCTTCTCGGCGAGCAACCCGCGTCGCCACGAGTATCTCCAGGTCACCGGACTGACGCAGCTGGTCACGATGAACGTGACCCTCGTCGGCGGGCTCATCGACGCCGACGGCTGGCCGATCGTCGAGAACAAACTCGCGCTGATGAACGCGTACCAGTATTTCGAGACGATCGCCGACAACGTCGCGATGGGGCTCGGGGCGCCGACCCTCGGCGACGCCGGCCGGGAACGGCTCGAACTGGTCACGGCGGTCAACCGCGCCATGATCCAGGTGCTCTCCGCCGGGCGCAGCACACCCGGCGTACTGCTGCTCAGTGGGCAGCCGCAACGCATCGCCCGCCGGGCATCCGCCTTCGACCTCAGCCTGGCGGCGGTGAAGCACGCCGGCATCGCCGAGGAGTACGCCCGCCACCGGACGGGCGAGGGCGAAGCGCTCAACCTGCCGGGCGAGGTCGAATTCGGGCTCTGGGGCGCGCTCGTCGCCGACCTCGAGACCTGCCGCGACGTCGCCGACGCGATGAACGCCAGCCCGGTCGGCGAAGTCGTCCGGGACGGGCTCGTCAACCGGTACCGGGCGGTCGATCGCACACTGCGAGCCCCGAGCCTGGCCCGGATGGAGCTGGCGGCGCTCGGCGCCCATTCGATCCTGGTCGCGCCGACCCTCGCGTACGGCATCGGAGTCCTCGCGGAGGCCGTGCGCGTGGACAGCGCGTTGCCCGCGGTGGTTGCGGACGGTCTGCTCACGGACGTCCTGTTCGACGCGGCCCTGCTGGTACGCCTCCAGAACGACGTCGGCACTCGCCTGCTCCGGATGGCCGGCGTGCAGCAGGCGGCGCTGGTGCACCGGTTGACCCGGCGAGCCGTCGAGCGACGCAAGACGCAGGCCGCCGACGCGTTGGCGCTGCTGGTCGAGGAGGCGCAGACGGAGGCCGCGCTGACCCGGTTGCACAAGGACATCGCCAACGAGGAGGTCAACGTCGCGCTCTGGCACGCCCGCCGGGCGGCCGACGCCGACGGCGCCCTGCGCGCCTTCGGGGACAGCGTCGGCTACTTCACCGACCTCTACACGCAGCACTATGGGCGGCTGACCGCCGGTCTGTCGGCGCTCGACGAACGGCTCGGGGACCGGCGGGTGAGCACGGTGATCGAGCGGTTCGTGAAGTTCCACGAGCGCATGTACGCCCACCGCTACACCGAGAAGTACGGCGAGTACGCGATCTAGAACGCCTTCGGCAGCCGGCCGAAGTAGTAGCGCGCGACCGCTTGCAGCAACGGCCGGAACAACGGCCCGAAAAGCTTGAAATGGCCCGCCCCGGCGACCTCCGCCCGCATGGCGAAGCGGGTCCCCGTCGCACCGGCCGGGGTGAACTGGTAGACCGCGACGAACGGGGTCAGCGACTTGGTGGTCCGCAGGACGATCCGATGCGGCGGAACGTGCTCGTCGACGGTGAAGCGGTTGTAGAAGGGCAGCCCGAGGAGGCGGCCACGCTGCTCGTACTCCGTGCCGACGCCGCCGTCGCCGCCCAGCAGCCGCACTTCGCGTACGCCGCGCCACCAGCGGATATCGTTGCGGGGATCGGAGACGAGCGCGAAAACCTCCTCAATCGGGCGCGCGACATCGACGCTGGTCTCCACGACGAACATGACCTTGACGCTAGGCCCGGCGCAGATCAAGGTCAACGGTCGTTAGGCTGGAATCGTGCGGCGAGAACCGTGGATCGTGGGGGTGTCCGGCGCGTCGGGTACGCCCTACGCCGCCGCTGTTCTGCGTGGCCTCATCGAAGCCGGGGAGCCGGTGGATCTCGTGGTATCCCGCGCGGCCCGGCTGACCCTGCTCGACGAGACCGCCCGACCGTTCCGGGACGCGCACTGGGCCGCCGATCTCGCCGACTGGCTGGGCGTCTCGCTCGACGGCGCCGACCTTCGCTTCTGGCCCGCCGGTGATCTCGCGGCCGGACCGAGCAGCGGCTCCTACCCGGCTCGGGGGATGATCGTCGTCCCCGCGTCGACCGCGGCCTGCGCGGGTATTGCGCTGGGCCTGTCGAAGGACCTTCTCCAGCGAGCGGCCGAGGTGAACCTGAAGGAGCGGCGCCGGGTGGTGATCGTGCCGCGCGAGACCCCGGTGACCCGGTCCCATCTACTGCACCTGGTCGAGCTGATCGACGCCGGAGCCGTCGTGCTCCCGGCGAGTCCGGGGTTTTACGGCTCCGGCGCGGAGGCCACGGCGCAGCAACTCGTCGACTTCGTCGCGGGCAAGGTGCTCGACGCGGCCGGCGTCAAGCACACGCTGCTCACCCG
>JABFYB010000335.1 GCA_013361475.1 Hamadaea sp. | reverse complement strand
GATCTGGTGCTAAAAGCAGCGGGGGTCAGGCGCGGCCGGCGCCGGCGCTCGGCACGGCCTTGAACGCGGCGGGCTCGGCGAACCCGTGCTCGGCGAACGCCTTCGCGACCGCGTCGGCGACGCTGTCCACATGGTCGGCGTCGACCAGGGCGATGACGCAGCCGCCGAAGCCGCCGCCGGTCATCCGGGCGCCGTACGCCCCGGCCGTCAGGGCGGCGGTCACGGCGACGTCCAGCTCCGGCACGGTCACCTCGAAGTCGTCGCGCAGCGACGCGTGCGAGGCGGTCATCAGCGGCCCGATCTCCCGGTGCCGGCCCGAGCGCAGCAGCTCGATGGTGTCCAGCACCCGCTGATTCTCGGTGATCGCGTGCCGCGCTCGGCGTACCAGCAGGTCGTCGGAGAGCCGGTCGAGATCGGCCGGGACCGCGTCGCGGAGCGCGGCCACCCCCAGCTCGGCCGCCGCCTGCTCGCACGCGGCCCGGCGCGCGGCGTATTCGCCGCCCGCGTGCTGGTGCGGGGCGCGGGTGTCGACCACCAGGATGGCCAGGCCGTCCGCGGCCAGGTCGAACGGGATCTGCTCGGTACGCAGTGAGCGGCAGTCCATGAAGAGGGCGTTGCCGGCGGTGCACAGGATCGAGGCCGACTGGTCGAGGATGCCGGTCGGTACGCCGACGTAGTCGTTCTCGACGCGCTGGGCGAGCCGGGGCCGGTCGGCGATCGGGAGGTCGAGGCCGGCCAGGTCGGCGAGGGCGGTCAGGACGGCGCACTCGAGCGAGGCCGACGAGGACAGTCCGGAGCCGATCGGGACGTCGGAGGCGATGGTGAGGCGGGCGCCGGGGATCCGGTGGCCCTGTTCGGCCAGTGCCCAGACCACGCCCGCGACGTACGCCGCCCATCCGTCCACCTTGGCGTCGAGGGTGAACTCGACGGTGTCGCCGCCCAACTCCGAGGTGACCGACCAGCGCTGCTCTCCGAGCAGGTCGGCGGCGACCGCGGTGCGGTGCGGCAGGGCGAAGGGGAGGACGAAGCCGTCGTTGTAGTCGGTGTGCTCGCCGATGAGGTTCACGCGACCGGGAGCGGCCCAGACGCCGACCGGCTCCACCCCGTAAAGGCGCTGGAAAAGGTCGTGAGCGCGGGCGGCTGCTGTCATGGGCTGGATGGTAGTCGGCGTACATCGGAGCAGCCCAGCGGCCCTATCTGTTAGGACTCTTGACAGATGCTCGGCGGGGAGTGAGGGTCGTCACATGATTCGTTCACTCGTCAGGCCGGGTGTCGCCGTCGCGGCGGCGCTCGCCGTCGGCGTCGCGCTCCTGCCCCCTCAGGCCGCGAGCGCCGGCGCCCCGCACGGGCAGGCGCCGAAGAAGGTCGTCTCGGCCTACTTCGCCGACTGGAACGTCTACGGGCGGGGCTACTACGTCAAGGACATCCCCGTCGACAAGCTCAACGTCATCCAGTACGCCTTCGGCGTACCCACCTTCGACGCGGCGACCGAGACCCCCGGCTGCTCCGTCCTCGACCCCTGGGCGGACTTCCAGCAGGTCTACTGGTCCGGCGAGAACACCGTCGACGGCGTCGCCGACAACTACCCCGACCAGCGCCTCTACGGCAACTTCAACCAGCTGCGGAAGCTGAAGGCGGCCAACCCCGGGCTGAAGGTCGAGATCTCGCTCGGCGGCTGGACCAAGTCCACCCACTTTGCCCAGGTCGCGAAGACCGCCGCGCGCCGCCAGGCGTTCGTCGCGTCCTGCATCGACACCTTCATCAAGGGCAACCTGCCGACCGGCGGCTGGCCGGAGAACGCGGGCGGCATCGGCGCCGCCGCGGGCGTCTTCGACGGCATCGACCTGGACTGGGAGTACCCGACGGCGCTCGCCGGCGGGAATGAGGACTACGGCCCCGAGGACCGGCACAACGCCACCCTGCTGGCCCAGGAGTTCCGCCGTCAGCTCGACGCCCTCGGCCGCGAGACCGGGCAGCACTACCTGCTCACCGCGGCGCTCCCGGCGGCGAAGAACTCCACCAAGTACTACGAGCTGCGGGACTTCGTGAAGCAGCTCGACTGGGTAAACATCATGACCTATGACTTCAACGTCATGGGTGGAGCGGTCGCCGCGCACGACACACTGTTCACCCGGGACCCCCGGGACCCGAACGCGTCCGACTGGACCTGGAACACCGTCGGCACCGTCGCGTACTACCTGACGCAGGGCGTACCGGCGAACAAGATCGTCGTCGGCGTGCCGTTCTACGCCAACCAGTACATCCGCTCGGACGCGGGACTCTACGGCCCGTTCGACAACACGGGTCTCGACGGGGAATCGCTCCAGTGGGACCAGAAGCCCCAACCGTCCTACCACGACCTGGTCGACGTGGCGGGCATCATCGACGCCAACGGATACACCCGCAAATGGAACGCCCGGGCCGGTGAGCCCTACCTGGTCAACCCGGCCGGCGTACACGTGCTCAGCTCCGGGACCGTGACGGTCGCGACGACGATCTGCTACTCGGACCCGCAGTCGATCGGGGAGCGTACGGCGCTGGTCAAGGCGCTCGGTCTGCGGGGTGCGATGGCCTGGGAGATCTCCCAGGACTCCAACGACGGTGCGTTGATCGGGGCGCTCGCGCCGATCTTGGGCTGATCCCACGCTCGCCGCGCACTGGAGGTGATCTTGGCGAGAAATGGTTGCTCTGGCGACCATTTCTCGCCAAGGTCATCCTCGGACGACGTGATCTTGGATGGAAAACGTCGCTATGGCGACGGAAACCGTCCAAGATCACCCGACGTGCCGCCGGCATCGGCCGACGCTCGAAGATCAGCCGGCGCGGTAGAACGCCCAAGCGTCCGCGACGATCGCCTCCAGCGACGTACGCGACGGCGCCCACCCGAGTTCGGCCTGGGCGAGGGCGGAGGAGGCGTACAGGGAGGCGGGGTCGCCGGGCCGCCGGGGCAGCCACTCGACCGGAACCGGGTGCCCGGTGACGGTACGCACCGCCTCGATGACCTGGGCGTTGGAGAACCCGGTCCCGCTGCCGAGGTTGTAGATCTTATGTTCGCCCGGCACCGCCGCCGCCAGGGCGAGCAGGTGGGCTTCGGCCAGGTCGGCGACGTGGATGTAGTCGCGGATGCAGGTGCCGTCGGGGGTCGGGTAGTCGTCGCCGAACAGCGGCAGCTTCTCCCGCTTCCCGGCCGCCACTTCGAGGGCGATCGGGATCAGGTGCGTCTCCGGATCGTGGCGCTCGCCGATCATCGTTTCGGCGGAGCGTACAAATGCTCCGGCGACGTTGAAGTAGCGCAAGCTGACCGCGGCGAGCTTGTGTGCGCGGGCCTCGGAGGCGATGGCCAGGTCGACGGCGAGCTTGGTGGCGCCGTAGGTGTTGATCGGCATGGTGACGGCGCGCTCGGTGAGCGGCAGCTCGGACGGCTCGCCGTAGCAGGCGGCGGTCGACGAGAAGATCAGCTTCTTCACCCCGGCCGTACGCATCGCGTCCAGGAGGTTGAGCCCGGCCCGGGTGTTGGCCTCCCAGTGCAGCTCGGGGTGGGCCATCGACTCGCCGGCGGAGATGAGCCCGGCGAAGTGCAGTACGCCGTCGAAGCCCGCGTCGGGGGTGAGGACCTCGCCGACCTCCTGCACTCGGGCCTGCACGAACGTGGCGTCGGCGGGGACCTGGTCGGCGTCGTTGCGCGACAGGTCGTCCAGGACCACGACCTCGTGGCCGGCGTCGAGCAGAAGGCGGGTGACGGTCGCGCCGACGAATCCGGCGCCCCCGGTGACGAGCAGCTTCATCTGACCTCCCTAACGGTTCGCTGGCAACACTACGTGCTGGTGGGACCTCGCCCACGCGGAGCCGTACGATGCAAAGATGCCCGATGGTCATAGACCCGGACTCTTTGCTCGAACTCTGTCCCCGTGGATCATGAGGGTCCTGCGGGAGCGGCTCAGCGAGGATCAGCTGCGCGCCCTCGTGACCACCAACACACACCTCGGCGGCGACGAACGCCGCATCATCGATGAGGTCTGGGCGAGTGGGAACTCCCTGATCCGCGAGGTCATGGTGCCCCGTCCGGACGTCGTCTTCCTCGACGCCCGCTGGGAGCGGCCGCAGGCCGAGGCGATGGCCCGCGCGCACAACCACTCCCGGTTTCCCGTGGTCGACGGCGACGCCGACAACGTGATCGGCTTCGTCCATCTGCGGGATCTGCTCGCGGGCGACCCGGCCACGCCGTTGCGCGTACTGGTGCGGGAGATCATGCGGCTGCCGGCCGCGGTGCGCATCCTGCCGGCCCTGTCGGAGATGCGGCGCGAACGGCACCAGCTCGCCCTGGTCGTCGACGAATACGGCGGCACCGCCGGCATCGTCACGCTCGAAGACCTGATCGAGCAGCTCGTCGGCGAGATCCACGACGAGTACGACGAGGACGACGAGCCGTTCACCGGCCTGCTCCCGGCCGAGGTCGAGGGTCGCCTCAGCCTGGCCGACTTCGCCCGGCGTACCGGGGTGGAACTGCCCCAGGGCCCCTACGAGACGCTCGGCGGCTACCTCATGGCCGCGCTCGGCCGCCTCGCCCGGGTCGGCGACCAGGTCGAGGTCCCCAGGGCCGCGGTCACGCTGCGGGTCCTCGCGCTGGACGGCCGCCGGGTCGCGCGGGTCGTCCTCGCCCGGGTGGCCGAGGTCCCACATCAGCTTCCGGCCGCGCCGGTCCCACTGGCCCTTCCAGCGGGTACGCACACCGCAGCGCTCGAAGCCGGCAGTCCTGCGCCGGCCGTCTCCGCCGTCCTAGCGCAGAGCCGGGACTGACGCGGCCCTCGTCCCGTTGATCATGAACTAGAGGTCGTTCTCGGCGGTGTGTCGTGGCGCAAACTTCATGATCAACGTCGCTGGCGCGGGGCGGTCGATGCGGCGGCGCGCGGACTGGAACAATAGGCCCATGTCTGTCGCGCCCACCGATCGCCGCCCCCGGGTCCTCTCCGGGATCCAGCCCACCGCGGACTCGTTCCACCTGGGCAACTATCTCGGCGCGGTGCGCAACTGGGTGACGATGCAGGACACCTGCGACGCGTACTACATGGTCGTCGACCTGCACGCGATCACCGCGGGCCACGAGCCGAAGGTGCTCCGCGACCGGACCCGGGTGAGCCTGGCCCAGTTGCTGGCCTTCGGCATCGACCCGGCGCGTAGCACCCTGTTCATCCAGTCGCAGGTGCCCGAGCACGCCCAGCTGGGGTGGGTGCTCAGCTGCATCACCGGCTTCGGCGAGGCGTCCCGGATGACGCAGTTCAAGGACAAGTCGGCCAAGCAGGGCGCCGAACGGGCCAGCGTCGGGCTGTTCACCTACCCGATCCTGCAGGCCGCCGACATCCTGCTCTACCAGGCCGACGCGGTGCCGGTCGGCGAGGACCAGCGCCAGCACCTGGAGCTGACCCGCGACCTGGCCCAGCGGTTCAACCACCTCTTCGGCAAGACGTTCACGCTGCCGGAGGCGTACATCCCGAAGGAGACCGCGAAGATCCTCGACCTGCAGGAGCCCACGGCGAAGATGTCGAAGTCGTCGTCCTCGCCGACCGGCCTGCTGGAGATCATGGAGGACCCGGCGCGGTCGGCCAAGAAGATCAAGTCGGCGGTGACCGACACCGGTCGCGAAATCCTCTACGACCCCGAGGACAAGCCCGGCGTCAGCAACCTGCTGACGATCTACTCGGCCCTGTCCGGCCGGACGATCGAAGACCTGGTCTCGGCGTACGCCGGCAAGGGCTACGGCGACCTGAAGAAGGACCTCGCCGAGGTGTTCGTCGAGTTCGTGACCCCGATCCAGGCGGCCACCCGGGAGTACCTCGACGACCCGGCGCAGCTGGACAAGATGCTGGCGATCGGCGCGGAGAAGGCGCGCGCGGTGGCTTCCCAGACGCTCGCCACGGTCTACGACCGCGTCGGCTTCATCCCCGCTAAATGACTCGCGCCTCGGCGCGAGTCATTTAGCGGGGAGCTGTGCTCCGGTGGCCGCTGCGCGGCCAGGGCGTTCCGCGTCCGGGAAGCGGGTCAGGCGGTGAGGTAGGCGGCCGTGTTGACCGGGAGGCAGCCGTCGCCGTCCAGCGGTCCGCTGGTCAGCAGAACCTCGGAG
>JABFYB010000747.1 GCA_013361475.1 Hamadaea sp. | reverse complement strand
CCGACCGGGTCGCTCCATACAAGAAGCTGCGGTAGGTCACCTTCTTCGAGGCGATCACGAAGAGCGCCTCAGGCAAGATCCTGCGCAAAGACCTCCGCCCCTGACCCCCTCCCCCCGCCCTTTCCGCGCGCCCTCCCCCCGCCCTTCCCCCGCCTTTTCTGCGCGATCATGAACTATCGGTCATGATCGCGCGGCGTGTCGTGTCCGCGGCATCCTGATCAATTCCCTGGCGGCCTGATCGACATCGCCGACGGCGGGGTGCGGTTCGGCGTACGGCGAGGCAGCATGGACGCGTGATCGACGCGCAGTTGGACGCCCTGGCCCGTCTCGCCGGGGCGGGTGGTGTCGCTGTCCTCAGCGGCGCCGGGCTGTCCACTGAATCAGGCATACCGGACTATCGCGGGCCCAGTGGGGTGGCGCGACGGCATACGCCGATGACCTATCAGACGTTCGTCGGTGACCCGCTGGCGCGCCGCCGCTACTGGGCGCGTAGCCACCTGGGCTGGCGGCGGATCGCCCGGGCCGAGCCGAACCCTGGGCACAAGGCCGTCGCCTCGCTGGAGGCGTCGGGTGTGCTGGACGGCATCGTCACGCAGAACGTCGACGGTCTGCACCAGGCGGGCGGCGCCCGGTCGGTCATCGAACTGCACGGCAACCTCGACCGCATCGTCTGCCTCGGCTGCGGTGAGGGCACCTCACGTGACCACCACGACGATCGGCTGCGGACGGCCAACCCGGGCTTCGACGCGGAGATCCTCGCGGTGAACCCGGACGGCGACGTCGACCTCGACGACTCCGCCCTCGACGGCTTCGAGCCGGTGGACTGCACGACCTGCCTCGGCGGCGTCCTCAAGCCCGACGTCGTCTTCTTCGGCGAGGCGGTCCCCGTCGACCGCGTACGCGACAGCTATGCGCTCGTCGAAGGAGCGCGCCTGCTGCTGGTGCTGGGGTCGTCGTTGACCGTGATGTCGGGTCGCCGGTTCGTGCTGCGGGCCGCCAAGCTCGGCATTCCGGTCGCGATCGTCAACCAGGGCGAGACCCGCGGGGACGCGTACGCCGACCTCCGGGTCGACGCGCCGCTCGGCGTCGTGTTGCCGCAGTTGGCGGCCCGGATCACGGCGTTGCCGGTCGCCAGTTCGCGATGACGGCTTCGGGGACCTCGACGACGATCGTGTGGTAGCTCTCGATCCGGGAGACGATCGCCTCACGAGGTCCCTCGCGCCACACCGCGGATCCGTAGAAGGCGTCCTCCTGGGCGGCGCGGTGCTCCAGCGAGTCGAAGACGCGCACGAGGTACGCCTCCTCGAAGCCCTCTTCGTCGACAAGCGACGGTCCCGCGTCGAGGACGCGGATGCCGGCCGCCGCTAGCAACGGGGCCGACTCCTCCCGCATCACGCGGACGAACTCGTCCCGCGTACCGGGCTTGAGGCGGTAGGTGCGGATCTCCAGCACGGGCATGCCGGGAGCCTACCCGCGGTCGGCGCTGTCCTCCGGGCCGTCGGCCGGGCGCGCGTTGTGTGCCCGGCGGCCAGGCGCGTCTGAAGGAGCCTACCCGCGGTCGGCACTGTCCTCCGGGCCGTCGGCCGGGCGGGCGGCGAGGCCGTCGGCCGGGCGCGCGCCGTGTGCCCCGGCGGCCAGGCGCGTCTGAAGGTCGGCCAAGGTCGGCACGAACCAGAGCTGGCGACCGCGGTTGGTCTCGACGACGAAGTCCCGCAGCGCGGTGCTGCGCTCGACGTGCTCGGTGATGTCGCCGACGACCGCGAGCCGGATGTGGTAGTTCACGAACTTCTGGGCGATCGCGCCCGCGATCCCGGTCCGCAGCGAGAAGAACTCGGCCGGAAGTCGATCGGCCGGAAGAACCACCAGCTCAGCGCCCGTCCCGAAGGCGTCACCGATGAGGTCGGTCACATCGGCCTCCCCGGTGAAGGGCGGCCCCTCGGGCGAAACGATCATAGTTGGTACGCCGTGCAGGTCGGTGGTCACGACGACCGATCCTAAAGCACTACGGCGGGCGTGATCGGGGAATATCGGTGAGGTGATGATGAACGGCACGAGTGGGCTGGAGAAGTTCCTCACCGAGTGGCTGGGCGGCTGGCCCGGCACCCCGGGACTGACGGTCGTCGGCAGCGCGCTGCGTACGCAGCCCAGCTGGGACGGGTCCGTCCGCGAGGTGGTCGGCGTGCGTACGCCCGACGGCGGGGTGCTTTCCGTCCCGCCCGAGCTGGCCGATGCCGTGCGATCCGGCGTACGCGACTGGGCCGAAGTGGACGGCCGCCTCCCGGCGGCGCTCGGGCGACCGGCCGCTCGCGTGTTCGCGGGGGTGTTCCGGTGGTCCACCGAGCCGGCCGACTTGCCGGACGCCGGGGAATGGGTGCCGATCACCGACCCGCGAGTCCCGCCGTGGCTGCACCCGTTCGGCGGGGACGCCTTGATCGCGTTCGCCGAGGACGGCACGTACGCCGCCGGCGTCGGGATCAAGCGGCACAACGCGGCCGGCATGGAGATCTCGGTCGGCACCGAGGAGGCGTACCGGGGGCAGGGGCTGGCCGCACGCCTGGTCGCGCAGGCGGCGCGCTGGATTCTGGCCGCCGGGGCCGTCCCGATCTACCTGCACGACCCCGCGAACGTCGCCTCCGACCGGACGGCGCTTCGAGCCGGCTTCCCCGATGAGGGCTGGAAGATCATCGGCGTTTTCGGCTGACTTCTCCGCTTCGGCTGACTTCGCCCCAGGACGGGCGACCGAAGTCGATCACCCGCTTACGGAGTCGATCAGGGCTCCCCGGACACGACACGCCGGTCGATCACGACCGAAAGTTCATGATCGCGCGGAAAGGGGCGGCTGAGAGGGGGTTACCAGGTGGTGAGGTGCTCGTACAGGCCCAGCGTTCGCAGGATCCGTTCGACCAGCGCGTTGGGGTTCGTCAGCCGATAGGCCACCCCGGCGGCGTCCGCCCGTTCCCGCCCGCGTAGCAGCGCGCGTATCCCGAAGGAGTCGAGGAAGTCCAGTGGGCCGAGGTCGACTTCGAGCCGGCTGCAGCCGTTGTGCTCGATCGCCTCGCTCAGCCAGGTCTCGACTTCGCTGGAGTTCGACATGTCGATCTCCCCGGACAGGGTGACGACACAGTCGTCGCCCACCACGCGCGCGGTGTGCGTCGCCAACCACGCACCTCCCGATCAAGGCCACCCGATTCCCACTGACACTTGAGTGTGTCAGCCGTCGTTGCGGATCGCTACGACCGTGATGTCGTCGCGTACGGGTTCGGCGGAGAAATTGAGCGCCATCGTCGCCAGCCCGTCGGCGATGACGTCGGCTGGATTGCCGGCGAGCTGCGCGGCGGCGTCCAGCATACGGTGCAGGCCGAAGAATTCGCGGCCGTTGCGGCGTTCGGTGACGCCGTCGGTGAAGAAGACCAGCGCGTCGCCCGGGTGCAGGGTGAGCCGTTCCGGTGGGCAGTGGACGCGGGCCACCACGCCGAGCGCTGTTCCCCATTTTCCGGCCGGCGTGACCGCGCCGTCCGCGCGTACCAGGATGGGCTGGTCGTGTCCGGCGAGGTAGACCGTGACCGCGCGATCGCCGTGGGCGTCCCCGGCGGGGGCGATCTCCGCCAGCGCGAGCGTGCAGTGGCGGTCGGAGCGGGCGTGCATGGTGGTGTTGAGCCCGGCGAGCGCCTCGCTGACGGGCTTGCCGTCGGCGATCAGCGCACGCAGCACCTCCCGGACGATGCCGGTCGCGCTGGCCGCCTGGATGCCCTTGCCCGCCACGTCGCAGACGAGCGCGAGGCAGCCGCCGCCGGGCAGCGGGATGACGTCGTACATGTCGCCGCCGACCTCGGCGTAGTGCCCGGTGGGCAGGTAGCGGGCGCCGATGTCCACCCCGGGCAGGTCGGGCAGGTCGCCGGGCAGCAGGGCTTCTTGGAGGATCCGGGCCACCTGGCTGCGTTCGTCGTGCACGTGCGCGTTGTCCAGCGCGGTGGCCGCGCGCCGGGCGACCTCTTCGGCGATGGTGACGGTCTCGGCGTCGGGCGTGGTGGCGTGCCCGACGGTCAGCGCGCCGAGCAGACGCCCATGGGCGAGCAGCGGCACGACCAGGCAGGCCGGCGGGTCGGACAGCGCCGTCGTGGTGCCGCTCTCGACCGCTTCCATCAGCTCGTCCGAGGTCAGCCGCTTGCCGAGGTCGTGGTGGGGCGACAGCATGTTCGAGGCGGCCGCCTCCTCGATGTGCGCGACCGAGGCGACTTGCGGACGCCCGCCGGAGATGGTCAGCAACGCGCACCAGTCACCCAGCCGGGGGACGATCAGCCGGGGGATCAGCGCCTCGGTGAGCGCGGTGTCGATCGAGTGGGCGAGCAGGTCGCCGACCTCGACCAGGTAGGTGAGCCACTCGCGGCGGCGCAGGTCGTTCTCCCGCAGGCGCTCGTGCTCCAGCACCATGCCCAGCCGCTGCGCGGCCAGGCGGCACAGGGTCCGCGTCTCCGCCGGCTCGTTGTGCGCGATCAGGATGTCGCCGGTCCAGGGCGGAGTCAGTTCCAGTGGTACGCGGAGAGCAGCGCCCGGCTCGCCGGGCGGCCGCCCGGCCGCCGCTAACGTGACGGCGCCACGCCCGTCCGCCCGGTCGACCTCCACGCTCACCCCGGAGGTGGCGAGCCGGGGCAGCAGGAGCCGGAGGAGCTGCTGCGCGAAGTGGCGGGCGCTGCGGCCCGACCCCTCCGGGCGCTGAACCGCCAGCAGATCTTCGACCGATCGCAGCGCGTCCGACTGCGTTTCCACACCTGGCACGGTTGTAGTGTCGCGTGAATGAGCAGCGTCGGCCAGCCAAGGACTTGGCTCGGCGCCGACAAATGCACGAGGATTGACGATGGGGGCATCGGTTGCGATGCATCCGCCGGGTTGGACACCGGGGAGGGACGAAGCCATGACCGTGCAGGAAGAGGCGTCGGTCGTCGCAGGATTCGACGACGAGGCCGCCTGGGCGCAGTTCGCCGCCGCCCTTCGTGAGCTGCAGCAGGGCGGTTTCGAGGCCCGGCTGCCCCGGCTGCCCGGCAAGGCGGGTGAGGCGGCCGACGCCTTCAACGACGTCGCCGGTCTGCTCGTTCGGCAGAATAGGGAGCTTCTTCGCATCTCGCGTGTTGTCGGACGTGAAGGACGAGTCACCGAGCGCCTCGACGAGGAGACCTTCGAGGGCGACTGGGCCGAGGGCATCACGGCGATCAACAACCTGATCGACGACCTGGGCCGGCCGACCGCCGAGATCGCGCGCGTGATCGTGGCCGTCGCCGAGGGCGACCTCTCGCAGAACATGGCCCTGGACATCGACGGGCGTCCGCTGCGAGGCGAGTTCGCGACCATCGGCCGCACGGTGAACAAGATGGTGAGCCAGCTGTCCAGCTTCGCCGCCGAGGTCACCCGGGTCGCCCGGGAGGTCGGGACCGAGGGCAAGCTGGGCGGCCAGGCCGACGTCCGGGGGGTCTCGGGCACCTGGCGCGACCTGACCGACAACGTGAACCTCATGGCGTCCAACCTGACCAACCAGGTGCGGTCGATCTCCTCCGTGACCACCGCGATCGCCCAGGGCGACCTCTCGCAGAAGATCACCATCGCGGCCGGCGGCGAGGTCGCCGACCTGGCCGACACGATCAACTCGCTGATCATCACGCTGCGGGTCTTCGCCGAGCAGGTGACCCGGGTGGCCCGGGAGGTCGGGACCGAGGGCATTCTCGGCGGCCAGGCCGAGGTGCCCAACGTCGCGGGGACGTGGAAGGACCTCACGGACGCCGTGAACAACATGGCGTCCAACCTGACCGCGCAGGTGCGGAACATCTCCCAGGTCTCGACGGCGGTGGCGCAGGGCGACCTGTCGCAGAAGATCACGGTGGTGGCTCAGGGCGAGATCCTGGAGCTGAAGAACACCGTGAACACGATGGTGGATCAGCTGTCGAGCTTCGCCGACGAGGTGACCCGGGTTGCGCGTGAGGTGGGTTCGGAGGGCAAGCTCGGCGGCCAGGCCCAGGTGCGCGGGGTGTCCGGGACGTGGCGGGACCTGACGGAGAACGTGAACGAGCTGGCCGGGAACCTGACCGCGCAGGTGCGGAACATCGCGCAGGTGACGACGGCGGTGGCGCAGGG
>JABFYB010000824.1 GCA_013361475.1 Hamadaea sp. | reverse complement strand
ATCGCCAGCAACTCCGGGGTCAACGGCTCGGTGGTCGAACTGGCCCGGGTCGTCAAGGCGGCCGGGCATCCGCTGATCGCCATCACCTCGCTGGCCCACAGCTCCGGCGTCGACTCCCGGCATCCCTCCGGCGAGAAGCTGCTCGACCTCGCCGACGTCGTCCTCGACAACGGTGCACCCTACGGCGACGCCGCGCTGCCCCTGCCTGGGGGCGGCAGCGTGGGCGCCGTCTCCTCGATCACGGCGGCGCTGCTGGCGCAACAGCTCGTCGCCGACGTAGTCGCCCGGCTGCTCGACGCCGGGATCACCCCGCCGGTCTACCTGTCCGACAACGTGCCCGGCGGGCGCGAACACAACGCTCAGACAGAGGCGCGGTACGCCGGGCGCATCCGGCGTACCGCTTAGGAGAAAGAGAACCGCTGCGATGGTTCAGATCCCCACAACGAAGTATGGCACCAGACGCCGGGCCGTCCTCGGGGCGGCACTGGCCGGCGTCGCCGCACCGGCCCTGGCCGGGTGCGTGACCTCCGGCGGCGACTCCGGCAACGGCTCCGCCACCGGGGCGAAGACGGCCGAGAATCCGCTGGGCGTCGTCCCCGACGCACCCCTGGAAGTGGTCGTCTTCAAGGGCGGCTACGGCGACGACTACGCGAAGAACGCCGAGGCCCAGTACGCCCAGAAGTATCCGAAGGCGAAGATCGATCACAAGGGCATCCAGCGCGTGGGCGAGGCGCTGCAGCCCCGCTTCGTCGCCGACACCCCGCCGGACGTGGTCGACAACAGCGGCGCGGGCCGTCTCGACCTGCCCACCCTGGCCGCCGCGGGCAAGCTGTCCGACCTGACCGAACTGCTCGACGCGCCCGCCTGGGACGTCGCCGGGGCGAAGGTCCGCGACACCCTGCTCCCGGGGGTGATCGAGGACGGCACGCTCGCCGGAAAAGTGGTCACGCTCAATCTGACCTACACGGTGTGGGGGCTGTGGTACTCGCGTCCCCTGTTCGATCAGCACGGGTGGGCGTACCCGAAAAACTGGACCGAGATGCTGGCGCTGTGCGACCAGATCAAGCGCGCGGGCATCGCACCGTGGACCTACCAGGGCAAGTATCCCGAGTACCTGAACGACCCGCTGCTGACGATGGCCGCCAAGACGGGCGGGACCGATCTGCTGAAGGCGGTCGACAACCTGGAGCCGAACGCCTGGAAGAGCGACGCGCTGATCGGCGCGGCGAGCGCGATCGCGGAGCTGGCCGGTAAGGGCTACATCATGGCCGGGTCGGAGGCGTTGTCGCACACCGAGTCGCAGGCCGCGTGGTGCCAAGGCAAGGCCGCGTTCATCCCGTGCGGCTCGTGGCTGGAGAGCGAGCAGAAGGGCGTGGCGCCGGCGAACTTCGGCATGGTGATGGGCGCGGTGCCCGCGCTGACCGCGGGCGACAAGATGGCCGGGACCGCGGTCCAGGCCGCGAGCAGCGAGTCCTACCTCGTCCCGGCCAAGGCGAAGAACTCCGCCGGTGGCCTCGAGTACCTGCGCATCCTCTTCGCCAAGGCGTCCGCGAAGGCGTTCGCGGAGGCCAACGCCACGCTGCCCGCGATCGCCGGGGCCACCGACGGGCTCACCCTCACGTCGGGGCTTTCGTCGGTACGCGACGCGGTGACCGCCGCGGGTAAGGAGGCGTTCAGCTTCCGCTTCCGATCCTGGTACGCGCCCCTGGCGAAGGCGGTCGACGACGCGACCGGCGAGCTGGCGAACAAGCGGATCACGCCGCAGGCCTGGGCGGAGCGCATCCAGAAGGCGGCCGACGCGGTGGCCAAGGACTCCAGCGTCACGAAGTACCAGCGCTGATGCGTCACGGGAAGCTCCGGTTCGTCGCCGGCGCCTTGGCTCCGGCGCTGGTGCTGCACGCCTTGTTCGTGCTGTCGCCGTACGCGCAGGCGTTCTACCTGTCGCTGACGGACTGGACGGGCGTCGCGGGCGGCGCGCACTTCGTCGGGCTGGGCAACTACGCCCGGCTCGGCGGGGACGCGCTGTTCCTCGACGCCTTGCGCAACAACGCCGTGATGCTGATCGTCGTTCCGACGGTGACCATCGCGATCGGGCTGTTCCTGGCCAGCGTGCTGCATCTCGGTGGACGGCGGGGCCTCGACGGCGTCCGGGGGAGCTCCTTCTACAAGGTGGTCTACTTCTTCCCGCAGTTGTTGTCGCTGGCCATCGTCGCGGTGCTGTGGCAGTTCGTCTACAACCCGACGAACGGGCTGCTCAACGGTAGTCTGCGCGGGCTGGGTCTCGGTGGGCTGGCCCGCAGCTGGCTCGCCGAGCCGCACCTGGCGTTGGCCGCCGTGATGGCGGTGATCGTCTGGTCGTCGGTCGGCTTCTACATGGTGCTGTTCAGCGCGGCGATGGACGCCATACCGCGCGAACTCTACGAGGCGGCGCTCATCGACGGCGCGGGTGCCTGGGCGACCTTCCGCAAGGTGACGATGCCCCTGGTACGCGACAACGTCCGGGTCGCGTTCGTCTACTTGGGAATCGCGGCGCTCGACGGCTTCGCGATCGTGCAGATCATGACGGTCGGCCCCGGTGGGCCGGACGGCGCGACCGAGGTCATCGGGCTCAGCCTGTATCGCAACGCCTTCACCTACGGGAAGTTCGGCTACGCCTCCGCGATGGGGGTCACGTTGTTCTTCCTCACCCTGGCCGTCGCCCTGCTCGCCCTGCGGGGACGGCGTACCGACCGGTTGGAGGTCGCGTGAGCCTCTGTTTCGGTCATGCGGCCGCCTGCTGGTGCTGGATCAGGGTTCCGGGTCGGATCTTGCTCCAAGATTCGACAGCGAACCGTGATCCAGCGCGGCCGGTCACCGGGCGTTGGATGGTGATCGCATGAGGCGGGTCAGTCTGCACGCCGTGATGGTGGCGTGGGCGGTCGTCACGGCGTTCCCGCTCGTGTGGGCGCTGATGAGCTCGGTGAAGAGCGACGCGGAGATCCTGGCCGATCCCTGGGCGCCGCCCTCCTCGATACGCCTCGGGAACTGGGCGCGAGCCTGGAACGCCGCCGACATCGGGCGGTACTTCCTGAACAGCCTCATCGTCGTGGGCGGCGCTCTGGCGCTGACCATGGCGCTGGGGTCGTTGGTGGCGTACACCCTGGCCCGGTATGAGTTCCGGGGCAACCGGCTCGTCTACTACACCTTCGTCGCGTCCATGTTCTTCCCGGTGTTCCTGGCGCTCGTCCCGCTCTTCTTCGTCGTGCAGAAGATGGGACTGCTGGGCACCTATCCCGGGCTGATCCTGGTCTACACCGCGTACGCGATGCCGTTCACGGTGTTCTTCCTGCACTCGTTCTTCCGCAGCCTGCCGTCCGCCGTCGCCGAGGCGGCGTTCCTGGACGGCTGCTCCCACCTGCGGGTCTTCGCCCGCGTGATGCTGCCGATGGCCCGCTCCGGGCTGGTCAGCGTCGGCATCTTCAACTTCCTCGGGTTGTGGAACCAGTACCTGCTCCCGCTGGTCCTCAACCCCGACCCCGACCGGTACGTCCTGGCACAGGGGCTGGCGGCGCTGTCCGTCAGCCAGGGCTACCGCAGCGACTGGAGCGGACTGTTCGCCGGGCTCGTCATCGCGATGCTGCCCGTGCTGTTCGCGTACGTCGCGTTCCAACGGCACCTCCGCGCCGGTCTGACCGCCGGCGCTGTCCGTTAGTTCCTCATCCCCCTTTGAGGAGACCACCATGTCCACCAAACTCACGGCGGTTCTGTCCGCCGCGGCGCTGACCGCAACGGCTGCGGTCGCCGCGCTGTCGGTGTCGGGCACTCCGGCCGTCGCGGCCGACTGCGGGGTCCTGTTCGACGACTTCAACTATACGTCGTCGGCGGACTCGGCGTTGACCGCGCACGGCTGGGTGCCGCGCAGTTACCAGGGCGGCCCGGGCGTGCCCGGGGCGACCTGGAGCGCCGCCAACATCACCTTCCCGTCCTCGGGGATCATGCAGTTGAACTCGGCCACCGACGGCACCGCCGCCGGCACCAGCCACGCCGAGATCTACACCAGTTCCAAGCGCTACTTCGAGGGCACCTACGCCACCCGCATCCGGTTCACCGACGCGCCGGCCAGCGGGAACGACGGCGATCACATCAACGAGACGTTCTTCACCATCAGCCCGCTCAACGGCGATCTCGACCCGACCTACTCCGAGCTGGACATCTCGGAGTACCTCCCGAACGGCGGCTGGGGCGAGACCGGCCCGATCAACTACCAGACCACCTGGTACACCTACCGCAACGACCCCTGGTACGCCGACAATATGCACTCCGAGCAGCGGCAGAGCTTCGACGGCTGGCACACGCTCGTCGCGCAGGTCGCCGGCGGCCACGTGAAGTACTACATCGACGGGACGCTGGTGGGCGACCACAGTGGAAAGTTCTACCCCCGCCAGACGATGACGATCAACTACAACCTGTGGTTCATCGACACCGCCGCGCACACCGGTGGGCAGAGCAAGTACATCGAGCAGGTGGACTGGCTGTACTTCGCGAAGAACCAGGTCGTCGCGCCGACGGACGCGGTCTCGCGGGCGGCCGCGTACCGCGGTGCCGGGACGGGATTCGCCGACACCGTCGACTCCTCCGGC
The DNA here is from genome assembly GCA_013361475.1 of Hamadaea sp. GTDB lineage: Bacteria > Actinomycetota > Actinomycetes > Mycobacteriales > Micromonosporaceae > Hamadaea. Next base: position 1,506 of record JABFYB010000824.1, on the reverse strand, counting down.
ACGTGCACCAACCCGTCGCCGTCCACTTCGGCCACGGCGTCCTCCTCGCCCTCCTCGTCGGCGTCGCCGTCTTCCTCGGCGTCTCCCTCGCCGACGACGTCGGTCCCGGCCGGGTGCGCGGGTGTCCAGGCGTGGACGATCTCGGGCGTCTACAACACCGGCGACCGGGTCGTCCACGAGCGCAGCAAGTACGGCGACCCGTCCGGGCCACCGTCCGGTGACGGGCTGCACCTGTGGCGGGCTCGCTGGTGGACGCAGGGTTCGGAGCCGGGATGGACCGCTCAATGGGAGGACCTCGGGCGCTGCTAGCCCCGGTCTTTTAGCTGCAGATCACGGCTACGCATGCTTCCGCGCGCTGGGAGGCATGCGTAACCGTGATCTGCAGCTGTGCAGCAGCAGTGGGCGCGCGGTCGTGCCAATTTGGTTCGGCCGCGCGTCGATGTCTTGACATCGACGGCGATGCTAGCGAGTCTCTTGGCGAGAGAGCGCTCTCTCATATGCCCGCCCCTCTCGTCCCAGGGAGCCACCCATGCCCGCCCGCTCTCGGAGAACGTTTGCTCTCCTCGCCTCGTTCGCGCTCGTACTCGGTCTGACGACAGCCGTCGGCCTCGCGACAAGCGCCGGAGCCGCGCCCACCCTGATCTCCCAAGGCAAATCCGTCACCGCCTCGTCCACCGAGAACGCCGGAACCCCAGCGAGCGCGGCGGTCGACGGCAACACCGGTACGCGCTGGTCGAGCGCCTTCAGCGACCCGCAATGGATCCAGATCGACCTCGGCGCCACCGCGACCCTCAGCCAGGTCACGCTGACCTGGGAGGCGGCGTACGCGACGGCGTACCAGGTCCAGGTGGCCGCCTCGGGGAGCGGTCCCTGGACGACGATCTACAGCACCACCACCGGAACGGGTGGCGTGCAGAACCTGACGGTGAGCGGCTCCGGCCGGTACGTCCGGATGAACGGAACCGCCCGCGCCACCCCCTACGGCTATTCGCTGTGGGAGTTCCAGGTCTACGGCGAGTTCACGACGCCGTCCTGCGGCAGCGGCAACGCCGCGCTCAACCGGCCCGCCACTGCCTCGTCGACCGAGAACGCCGGAACCCCGGCGAGCGCGGCGGTCGACGGCAACACCGGTACGCGCTGGTCGAGCGCGTTCAGCGACCCGCAGTGGCTGCAGGTCGACCTCGGCTCGACGCAGACCGTCTGCCAGGTCGTGCTGGCCTGGGAAGCCGCGTACGCGACGGCGTACCAGGTGCAGGTGGCGGCCTCGGGGAGCGGTCCCTGGACGACGATCTACAGCACGACGACGGGCACCGGCGGAACCCAGACGCTCACCGTGAACGGATCGGGCCGCTACATCCGGGTCAACGGCACGGCACGTGCGACCGCGTACGGCTATTCGCTGTGGGAGTTCACCGTCCGCACGACGGGCTCCACGTCGTCGCCGAGTTCGTCGCCGTCACCCTCGCCGACGAACGGCTCGTTCTGGGGCGACACCAGCACCATCCC
>JABFYB010000704.1 GCA_013361475.1 Hamadaea sp. | reverse complement strand
TGGGTGCCGTCCTGTTGCTGGGTGCCGTCCTGCTGACCGCCGAAGCCGCCGCCACCCGGGAAGCCGCCGCCGAAGCCACCTTGGCCGCCGAAGCCGTACCCGTCCCGCGTCATGCCGGGCGGGCCGCCCTGTCCGCTCTGGCCGCCGGTGTCGGCGGAACCGGCCGTCGCGGACGATACGCCGAAGCCGGCCGCGAACGCGATGCCGAGCGCGGCCACCCCACCGGCGATCTTCTGCCACGGCTTGATCGCTCGTTTCGGAGTTCCGGGCGCCGCCGGGTCCGACAGCGCGGCCGCATCCGACGGCGCGGCCGGGTCCGACGGCGGGGCGGTGTCCGACGGCGGGGCCGCGTCCGGGGTCGCGTACAGCGGGGTGTTCAGCGGGGTGTTCAGCGCGGCGAAGTCCCGGGCCGGCTCCTCGGCGGGCACCGGGGTGGACTCGTCACTCATGATCGGTACTCCTGACTGCGCGGCGCTCGCCGTCGCCCGTCGAAAGCTACGAGCGGGCTATCGCCGAGGCCTCCGAGCGGCCTGTGAGTTGTCTGCATGGGCCTGTCGATCATGGTCGCAGGGAATCGATCAGGACCGTATGGACACGACACGCCGGTCGATCAAGACCGAAAGTTCATGATCGGCGGGACAGGGGGTGGGGACAAGGGGTGGGGGGAGGGGTGAGGTAGAGGACGGCGTGGGGGCCGAGCGTGAGCGAGGCCCACCCGTCCGGGTCGGCGAAGGCGGAGCCGAGGTTGCCCGCCCCCGAACCCCCGTAGCAGGTGGCGTCGGTGTTGAGCACCTCGCGCCACGTGCCCGGGGCGGGCAGCCGAATCCGGTATCCGGAGTGTGGCACCCCGGCGAAGTTGGCCACGCATACCACGGGCGCGCCGTCGTGTGAACGGCGAGCGAAGGCGACCACATTGGACGCGGGATCGGAGTGCAGCCACTGCCAGCCGTCCGGCGAGGTGTCCAGTTCCCACAACGCCGGCTGTGCCCGGTAGAGCGAGTTCAGGTCACGGAGCAGCGATTGGACGCCGCCCACCAGCGGATCGGCCCGGACGGACCAGTCGAGCCCCCACGCCTCGCTCCACTCATGTTCCACGGCCAGCTCGGCGCCCATGAAGACGAGCTTCTTGCCGGGGAACGCCCACATGTACGCCAGCAGCCCGCGTAATCCGGCGACGCGTTGCCACCGGTCGCCGGGCAGCTTGCCCACCAGGGACCGTTTGCCGTGCACCACCTCGTCGTGGCTCAACGGCAGCAGGAACTGCTCGTCGAAGGCGTACAGGCCGGGCAGGGTCAGCTGGTCGTGGCGTTCGTGCCGCCACAACGGGTCCTGCTCGGCGTACGACAGAGTGTCGTGCATCCAGCCCATGTTCCATTTGAGACCGAAGCCCAGCCCGCCCCAGTCGACCGGCCGGGATACCGCCGGCCAGGCGGTCGACTCCTCGGCGATCATCACGACGCCCGGATGGTCGGCGTACACGGCGGCGTTGAGGTCGCGGAGGAAGTCGACCGCTTCCAGATGCGTGTTGCCGCCGTAGATGTTCGGCGTCCATTCGCCCGGTTGCCGGGAGTAGTCCAGGTAGAGCAGCGAGGCGACGGCGTCCACCCGCAGGCCGTCCACGTGGAACTCCTCGCACCAGTAGCGGGCGTTGGCGATGAGGAAGTTGCGTACCTCGGGTCGTCCGTAGTCGAACACGAGGCTGCCCCAGTCCGGATGCTCGCCCCGGCGCGGATCGGGATGCTCGTAGAGCGGGGTGCCGTCGAACCGGGCCAGCGCCCAGTCGTCCTTCGGGAAGTGGGCGGGCACCCAGTCCAGCAACACGCCGATCCCGGCCTGGTGCAGGGCGTCGATCAGCTGGCGGAAGTCGTCGGGCGTACCGAGGCGGGCGTCGGGCGCGTAATAGCCGGTCACCTGATAACCCCAGCTCGGGCCGTAGGGGTGGGCCATCACGGGCAGGAACTCGACGTGGGTGAAACCGAGGTCGGCCACGTGCTCGGTCAGCTGCGTGGCCAGCTCGCGATAGGACAGCCCGGGCCGCCACGATCCCAGATGGACCTCGTAGACGCTCATCGGCCGCCGGTGGTGCTCACCCGGGCGATCCTTCATCCAGGCGTCGTCGCCCCACTGATACTCGCTGGTCCAGACCTCCGACGCGGTGTCCGGCGCCGTCTGGGCGCGGCGCGCCATCGGGTCGGCCTTGTCGCGCCACACCCCGTCCGCGCCGAGAATCCGGTACTTGTACCGCTGTCCGCGACGGGCCTGGTCCGCGGTTCCGCTCCAGACCCCGCTGGGTCCCAGCTTCTCCAGGGATACGCCGTCAGCAGCGCCCCAGCCGGTGAAGTCGCCGACGACCCGGACTTCACGGGCGTTCGGAGCCCACACGGCGAACCGGCAGCCGCCGTCGGCTCCCTCATGTGCACCCAGCACGGTCCACAGTCGCTCATGACGGCCCTGGGCGAACAGATACAGATCGAGATCGGTCGGCTGCGTCATGCGTACAACAGATTCACGCCGGCGGGGACGGAGAGCTGGGGGAGAGTCCCGACCTGGACCCCGACGGTGCTGCTGGTGCCCGCCCGCCGGTACGCCGCCGCGGTGCGCGTGGCGATCCCGTGCCACGCGTAGCGTTCGCGGAGGACGAGCCGCCCGTGTTCGACCATGCGCCGCGCGCCGGACCGATCCGCGAGCAGACCGCCGACCGCCGTGGCCAGGGCGTCGGGATCGCTGTGCGGGAAGGTGACCCCGTTGACCCCGGGCTCGACGATCTCGGCCAGGCCGCCGGTGGCCGCCACGGCGAGTGGCGCGCCCGCGGCGGCGGCCTCCAGCGCGACCATGCCGAACGGCTCGTAGAGGCTCGGGACGACGGTGGCGTCGGTGGCTCCGAGAACGGCGGGCAGCTCACCGGCGTTGAGGAAGCCGGTGAACGTGACGCTCGTGCCGAGCCGGAGTTTGGCCGCCTGCTCCTGCAGTTCGCCGCGGAAGGGACCGTCGCCGGAGATGACGACGCGGAGCCCGGGGTGCTCGGCGCGCAGTTGCGGGACGGCGCCGACCAGGTGCTGGACGCCCTTCTCGTAGACGAGCCGCCCGGCGAACCCGACGAGCGGCCCCTTCCCGCCGAGCCGGGCCCGGGCCTTGGCCACCGCCTCCGGCGCGGCCGTCCAGGCGCGGTCGTCGACGCCGTTCGGGATGACCTCGACCCGGTCGAGCGACGGTTCCCAGAGCTTGCCGACCTCCCACTTCATGTACTCGGAGCAGACGAGCACCCGGTTCGCCTCGTGGGTGAGCCACCACTCGACGGAGTGGATGCACTTGTTCATCTCCTCCGGCAGCCAGCCCTGGTGCCGGCCGGCCTCGGTCGCGTGGATCGTCGCGACCAGCGGGATGCCGAGATGTTCCTTGAGCGTCACGGCGGTGTGCGTGACGAGCCAGTCGTGCGCGTGGATCACGTCGTACGCCGAGTCCCCGCCGGTCGCGCGCAGCGCCGCCCGGGTCAGCGTGTGGTTGAACGCCATCGTCCAGGCCAGCAACGACGGCGTCGCGAGCGGGAACTGCGGCGGGTCCTCCGGCGCGCGGACGACGCGTACGCCCTCGACCACCTCGTCGAGCGGAGCGCCCGGCGCGTGCCGGGTCACCACGGTGACGTCGTGCCCGACCGCGACGAGGGAGGTGGCCAGCGCGTGGACGTGCCGGCCGAGGCCGCCGACGACCAGCGGCGGGTACTCCCAGGAGAGCATCAGGACGCGAAGCGGCTTCGCCCGGCCGGCCCCGCCGGCTCCTCCCGTGCCGACGGTGCCGGTGGCTCGCGCCTCGCCGACGGCTCCAGTGGTGAGTTGATCCATGACAAGCGACATACCGGCCCCCAGGGTGAACGCGCCCCGCCCGTGCACACGACACCAGGCACCTGACCAGGCGCCTGGTGGTTCGACGGGGTGCCTCTATCCTCGCTGATCAGGCGTTACCGGCGGAGAAGTTCAGGTTTCCGGAATGTAACGTTCGCCTTGCTAGGGCGTTTCGTCCGGCGTGTCACTCGGTCACGCGTGTCGCCTTGCGCATCCGCCTCGCGCATCCGCCCCTCGCGCAGCTGCGTTGGGCGCTGGGTGCGTTGGGCGCTGGGTGCGTTGGGCGCTGGTGCGTTGGGCGCTGGGTGCGTTGGGCGCTGGGTGCGTTGGGCGCTGGATCAGGGATCTGTGTCGAATCTTGGTCCAAGATTCGGCCGGGAACCGTGATCCGGCGGCAAAGGGTGAGCGGCCGACGGTGGGGCGGCTAGATGACGCGTGTCGTCTCCGCGACGGACCAGGCTTGGAAGGGACACCCGGTCGCCCCGTGGGGCGCGTCGCCGTCGGCGGTCTCGCTCACCGAGCCGAGGCCGTAGTCGCTCCGGTGGGCCTCGATCCCACCGCCGTCCACCTCGAGGCCGACCTTCGCGGCGGCGTCGCGCAGCGGGCCGAGCAGCCACGGCCACACCGTTCCCTGGTGGTACGCGCCGTCGCGCTCGGCGGGCGTACCCCGATGACGTCCACGGTAGCCGTCGGCCTCCGGCGACAGACTGCGCAAGCCCATCGGCGTGAGCAGGTGGTCCATCAGGCGGCGCACCGGCTCGGGCTCCGGAGTGAGCGGCGCGTAGGGGAGCGACCAGGCGAGGAGCTGGTTCGGCCGGACTCCCGGGTCACGACCGATTCGCAGGTCGGGCCGGGTGCGTTCGTCCGGTCGGATTCGCTGGTCGGGCTCGTCGAGCACGTCGTGGAGGAGGCCGTCCTCGCGCGGGAACCTCGCGTGGAAGGACTCTTTGGCCCGGTCGTGCAACTGCCGATAGCCGTCCTCGGGCCAGCGCTCGGCCAAGCCGGCCAGCCCGTTGACCCACAGCGCGTTGACGTCCACCGCCTTGCCCGCCCGCTGGGTCACCGGCACCCCGTCGACTCGGGCGTCCATCCAGGTCAACGCCTCGCCGTCGGCCCCCTGGCTCAGCAGGCCGTCGACCGGGTCCATCTTGATCGCGTACCGGGTGCCCCAGGTGTGGTGGTCCACGACCGACCGCAGCTGCGGCCGCAACTCCTCGGCCAGATCCGGGTCCAGCCGCGCATGACGGTCGACCGCGTGCAGGAACCACAGCGTGGCGTCGGCGGTGTTGTACTCCCGGGACCCCGTGTCGCAGGTGTTCGCCAGCATGCCCTCGCTGAGCGTGGCCGCGTAGTTCCGCAGCAACTCACGGCCCTCGTCGAGGCGTCCGGTCGCCAGGAAGAGCCCCTCATAGGAGATCATCGTGTCCCGGCCCCAGGCCCCGAACCACGGATAGCCGGCGACGACGTCCGGGCCGGTCGGCGTACGGATGACGAACTGGTCGGCGGCCCGGTCGTCGCCCAGCCGCCGTCCCCGGTCGCGGGCCAGCTCGACAGTCGTCTCGGCGGGCTCGACGCGGGTGCCCTCAGCGGACGCGGTCACCCCGATGGCCTGCCCGGGTCGGTCGAGACGACCGGCGTACTCCCCGAAGTGCCACAGGTCCTCGACCGGAGTGAGGCCCCGCGCCGCTTCCTCGCGATGGCGTACGCCGAACCACCACTCGCCCTTCGCCCGCCACTCCGCGTCCCCCTGTACGCGGTAAGCCCCCTCGACGACTACGCCGTCGGCGGTGGGCTCGCTCTGCGGCGGTGGACCCTGCGCGGTCCGTTCACCGTGGACGTCCCGCCAGGTGCCGAGCACGGCGAGGGTCAGCTCGACCGGGCCGCCGCTGACCAGCCGGTGCACCACGGCGACCGCCGATTCCCCGTGCCGCATCGCGATCTCCCGCTCGATCACCACCGAGCCGATCTGCCATCGCCACCGGGGTATGCCGTCCGCAAGGTCGAACGTGGCCAGCAGCTCGTGCCCGCGCGGATCGAGCGAGCCGTCGGCCCACTCGTGTACGCCCAACCGCACACTGCGGCCCGATTCGAGGGTGACCGTCGCGTCCAGACTCGCCAGCCCGAGCCGCCGCCGAGCCGGCCCGTGCACCGGATCGGCCACCACCAGCAGCCCGTGATAGCGGCGCGTACGCAGGCCGGAGACGGTGCCCATGGCGTACCCGCCGAGGCCGTCGGTCACCAGCCACTCGCGTCGCGCGCCCTCGGACAGGTCAGTGCAGAGCTGCGGTCCGAACCG
>JABFYB010000089.1 GCA_013361475.1 Hamadaea sp. | reverse complement strand
ACCGCGGTGACCATGTACTGGAACTGGGGGGCGACCGTCTGATGGCGACCGGGCACCCCGAGCGCGCCCGCTGGGAGGAAGGCCAGGTTGCACCGGCGGCAGAAGAAGGCGGCGTTCCAGACTGCCGACTGCGACGGATAGATCGCCGAGTAGGCGTTGTACGCCTGCCGCGCCCGCTGCCGGGAGGTGATCCGGTGGATGATGAGCGCCACCGCGACGAGGAGGAACGGGCCGCCGATCGCGGCCCAGAAGATCACGGCGGTGCGTACGGCGTGGTCGGCCCCGCCGGCGAGCAGCGGGACGGTGAGGCATCCGGCGAGGATCGGGGCGGCGAGGGCGAATCCGATCAGCACGCCGCCCCGCTGCGGCGGCATCGTGGGGACGGGCGGCGGCGCCAGGGTGTCCGCCAGCAGGGTGCTGGTGCGGCCGGACGTGTGGGTGACCGTTCGGCCGACGACCGGGACGGCCCGGCCGCCGGCGAACCCGACGCCGCTCGTCACCCCGGTCGACACTCCGGAATACGTGCCGGACTGCGACTCGTAGAGGGAACGGACGGTCTGCACCTGATCATGCTGTGCACACTGTGGACAGTCGAGGGCGGTCACGCATGATCATGGCACATCCGGGCGAACGGTCCGATCACGAGGTCGCGACGGCCGGAGGGGCGATCCCGGGGTCGGCGGTGCGGGCGAGGCGGCGGCCCGGCAGGGTCGCCGTGCCGAGCAGCACGAGCGCTGCGACGGCGTACAGGAGCTGGGCGGGCACGTGATCGGCCAAGGCTCCGGCCACCGCCGTCCCCGTCGTGATGCCCGCGTTGCCCGCCGTGTTGACCCAGACCGACGCCCTTGTCCGGGCACCTGCCGGAGCCAGCTCGTCGGCGAGCGCGTACGCCATGATCAGGCCAGGTGACAGCAGCAGCCCGGTCACGATCAGCCCGACCGCCAGCGCCCACAATGGACTGAGCAGGATCAGCCCGGCGACCAACGCCGCCAGCGCCAGGGCCGCTCTCGGCAGCAGCCGGGCGAACGGCGTCGCCCAGGTACGCCGCCCGAACAGCAGCCCGCCGACGGCGCTCCCAGCCGACATGCCAGCCATCAGCCAGCCCGCCGACGCCGGGGTGCCCGCGTTCGCGGCCGTCACGGGCACCGCCACGTCGACCAGGCCCAGCGCGGCGAACAGCCCCGCCAGGGTGAACAGCATCGGCCGGAAACCCGGCGACCGCAGCAGACCCGCGCCCGTCTCCGCCGGAGTGTCCGCCGCGTCGGCGATGGTCGGCGTACGCGAAGTGGCGGGGCCGAAGCCGAAGACGGCCGATCCGAGGACCATCAACAGGAGGGCGAGCGCCAAGGCCATCCGGGGATCGGCGACCGCGATCGCCACCCCCGTGATCAGCGGACCCGCCGTGAACAGCACTTCCTCGACGACCGCGTCGAGACTGAGCGCCCGCAGGCGCAGCGGGCCCTCCGGCATCAGATCCGCCCACACGGTACGCATCGTCGGCCCCAACGGCGGCGGGCACGCCCCGACGAGGGCAGCCGCCGCGAGCAGGATCGGCGTGGGCGCGTGCGCCGAGGCGGCCCACACGAGCAGGACGGTGCTCACGGCGTACAAGCCGGCCAAAGCAGGCAGGACGCGGCGGCCGAACCGGTCGACGAGCCGCGCCCGCCCCGGACCGCCGAGCACGACGGTCAGGTTGAGGGCCGCGGCGGTGAGTCCCGCGGACCCGAGCGAGCCGGTGGCCTGGGCGACGGTGAAGAAGAGCGCGAGCGGCAGGATGCCGTACGCGAGACGGCCCACGGTGGCGGGCAGGAACAGCCGCAGCACCCGCGGCCTGGACAGAACGGCACGGTAAGACGTGCCCGCACGAACGGCGGACATGGAAAGACTCCCGGAGAATAGACACGAGTGAGGGCGGCGTCAGGTGCGCGCCGTCACTAGTGCGGGCCGGAAGTCACGTCAGGCACACTAGCAGCGTGAGCTTCGATCTTGGTAGTCCCACTTTGCAAGGCCGGCTCGTCCGGCTGGAGCCGTTGGACCAGCGGCACGCGGACGACCTCGCCGCGGCCGCGACCGTCGACCGCGCGTCGTACGGCTTCACGTGGGTTCCGACCACGTCGGAGGTGTCGGACTACATCGCGGCCCAGCTCGGCCGCCGGGACTCGGGGCTGCTCGCGCCGTTCGCACAGGTGTCGACGGCCACCGGGCGGGCGGTCGGCTGCACGGCGTACTGGGATCCCCGGCTGTGGCCGGGCGGCGACCGGCTGGCCGCCATCGAGGTCGGCTTCACCTGGCTGGGCGCGTCCGCCCAGGGCACCGGCATCAACGTCGAGGCCAAGCTGCTGCTGTTCGCGTACGCCTTCGAGACCTGGGACGTCGCGCGCGTCGACCTCAAGACGGACGCCCGGAATGCCCGTTCCCGGGCAGCTCTGGAGAAGCTCGGGCTGCACTTCGAGGGCGTCCTGCGGAACTGGTCGCAGTCGTGGGCGCCCGGAGAGAAGGGCCGGTTGCGGGACTCGGCGGTGTTCTCCGTCGTGCCCGAGGAATGGCCGGCCCTGCGATCCACAATGGAGGCGCGCCTCGCCCGCTTCGTCTCGTCGGAGTCGCCCGCCGAATGATCATCGCGTTGCCGCTGCTCCGTCGCGTTATCCGGGATAACGTCCTTATCGGGCGCCGCTAGGCCGCGTTATCCCGGATAACGCCCAACATCCCGGCCGCCCGTCCCCGGAACTCCATAGCATCGATGCTATGACCGGCGGTACCGTGCGCGCGAGACGGGCGCTGGCGCGGTGTGTCCAGGATGGACATACGGCCGAGGAGGAGGAAGTTCGATGAGCGAGCGCAGCTGGGAGAGGCTCCGACGTCGCCGGCTGGGCGAACCCGGCGCGGCCGCCGAGTACGAGGCGACGCGGCTGGCGTACGAGCTGGGCAAAGCCGTCCGCGAGCGACGTGAGCAGCACGGCTGGAGCCAGAGCGAGCTGGCCAGGGCGGCCGGGATGACGCAGTCCGCGGTCGCCCGGTTCGAGGCCGGCGGCACGGTGCCGACCCTCGTCGTGCTGGAGCGGCTGGCGCGGGCTCTCGACGCGGAGTTGTCGGTGCAGTTCCGGCCGAAACCAGGGCGTCCCGCCACCGCGTGATGGGACCCGGGTCAGGGTTCGTGATCAGCGGAGGTTTCGGGGTTATGGCACCGCGAAACCTCCGCTGATCATGGCAGCGGTCAGGGCAGGTCGAGGTCGGCGAGTTCGTCGCGGATGCGTACGGTTTCGGGCGCGTCCGGGCCGAGGAGCCGTGTCCGGGCTTCGAGGACGAGCCGGTAGACGTCGGCGGCGTCGGCGACGCGGTCTTGGATGACCATGAGGTCGCCGAGTCCTTCCCAGGTCACGTAGACGGCTGGGTCGTCGTCGCCGAGGGTGTCGCGTTGCGTCGCGAGGATGCTGCGGAGTTCGGCTTCGGCTTCGGCGTACCGGTCGAGGGCGGCGAGGCAGCCCGCGAGCTGGTAGCGGGCGCCGAGCGTCGCCGGGTGGTCTGCGCCGAGCAGTCGCGCCCGGTTGTCGGTCACCGACCGGTAGGCCGCTTCGGCTTCGGCGTACCGGTCGAGTTCGAGGTAGACCGAGCCGAGGCTGGCGAGGGTGACGTAGTAGCTGGGATCGTCGAGGCCGATCGCCTCTCGTTCGCCTGCGAGGACTTGCTCGAATTCGGCTTCGGCCTCGGCGTACCGGCCGGCGGCGGCCAGGCATTCGGCGACGTTGTAGCGGGCGGCCAGGGTGTTCGGCGAGTCCGGTCCGGTCGTCGCGTCCGACGCTGTGACGAGCACGGCCAGTTCGGCGAGCGCTGCGTCGAAGTCGCCGAGCACCCGGTAGTGGTAGGCGAGGGTACGCCGGGTGTCGAGGACCTCCGGGCTGGTTTCGCCCAGCGCCGAGATCTCGGCTTCGAGCAGCTTGCGGCGCTCGGCCGCGGCTTCGGCGTACCGGTCGGCGTCGGTGAGCATCGAGGCCAGTTCGTCGCGGGCGTACCGGGTCTCCTGGTCGTCGGAACCGAGTACCGCGTCCCGGTAGGTCAGGATGCCCCGAAGGTCGTCGATGGCTCCGTCCCGGTCGCCGGCGCGGCCCCGTAGTACGGCGGCGTTGAGGCGGCTGGCGAGGGTGGCCGGGTGCTGCTCGCCGAGGGCGGTCGCTTCGTCGGCGGCCAGCGTCCGGTAGGCCATCGCCGCCCCGGCGAAGTCGTCGGTCCGGTAGTGCGCCCAGGCCGCTTTGCGCCGGGCGACGAGGGTGGTGTCGTCGGCCGGGCCGAGGGTCCGGGCGTACGCGTCGGCGAGCTGGTCGAGTTCGGGGACGGCCGCCGGCCACCGTTCGGCCTCGGTGAGCAGGTTGCCGTACGCCGACCAGGTGGTCAGCACGGCGGGATGGTCGTCGCCGAGCGCGTCCCGCTGGGCCGCCAGGGCGGCTTGGTACTGGGTCACGGCGTCGTCGACGCGGTCGGTTTCGACGAGGGCGTCGGCGAGGTCGATCCGGGCGGCCACGACTTCCGGGTCGGCCGGGTCGCGTTCGGTCAGCAGGCCGTCGACGCTGTCGGTGAGCAGCGCGATGCCCCGCTCGGCCGACACGGAGGTCACCAGCAGCCAGGCCAGCGTCGACCGGGCCGCGACGACCTCTGGCCGGTTCGGGCCGTGGACGCCGGTCAGCTCGTCCAGCAACGACTGCAGTTCGGCCTCGGCTGTCGTGAGGTCACCGGCGTCGCGGCGGATCACGGCGTACGCGGTCCGCGCGGACACGGTGGCCGGATGGGTCGCCCCGAGCACGGCGGTACGCCGGTCGATCACGATGCGGTACTGCTCGGCGGCTTCGTCGAGCCGTTGGCTCTTGTAGAGCGCCCAGCCCCATTCGTCGCGGCAGACGAGGGTGCGTTCATGGTCCTCGCCGCGCGACTGAACGTGCAGCGGCAGCACTTCGCGGAAGGTCGCCTCGGCCTCGTCGAACCGGCCGACCGAGGACAGCAGCATCGCCAGGTTGTCCCAGGTGATGAGGGTGCTCGGATCGTCGTCGCCGAGGACTCGGCGTTTGGCCGCCAGGACTTCCCGGTACTCCGCTTCGGCCGCGGCGACGTCGCCGACCTCTCCGCGCAGCCGGGCGATCTCGTGCCGGGTGGCCAGCGTGTGCGGATGCTCCGGCCCGAGAGTTCGCGTACGCGCCTCGGCGACGCCTTGGAACTCCTGCTCGGCTTCGGCCCACCGGCCTTGGCGGGCGATCGCCCCGGCGAGGTTGTGCCAGGTGACCAGGGTGGACGGGTCGTCGGCGCCGAGGCTGTGCCGTTCGATCGCCAGGACGTCCCGATAGATCTCCTCGGCCCCGGCGGAGTCACCGGACTCGTAGAGCAGCGCGGCGGTCTCGTAGCGGGCGTTGATCGTGGCGGCGTCGGCTTCGCCGAGGGTCCGCCGGCGGGCTTCGGCGACCGCCCGGAATTCGGCCAGCGCCCGCTCGGTGTCGCCGGAGGCGCGGAGGAGTTCGCCGAGTTCGTAGCGGGGTGTCAGGGTCGCCGGGTCGTCCGGTCCGAGCAGGGCGGTCCGGTGGTCGATCACCCGCCGGTATTCGGCTTCGGATTCGGCGTACCGGCCGAGTTTGTAGAGCACCCAGGCCACCTCGAACCGCGAGGAGACGGTGACGGGGTCGTCGGGGCCGAAGACGGCTTCGCGGGCGGCGACGACCTGCTCGTACTCGTCGAGCGAGGCCTGCCAGCGCTCCTGGCTCGCCAGGACGCCGGCCAGGTTGTGCCAGGTGACCAGGGTGGACGGGTCGGAGGGGCCGAGCGCTTCGCGTTTCTGGGCCAGGACGTCGCGATAGACCTCTTCGGCGGCGTCCGGCCGGCCTTCGTTGCTCAGCACCCAGCCCAGTTCGTGCCCGGAGCTGAGGGTCGCCGGGTCGGCCGGGCCGAGCACCCGCTTGCGGGTCGCGACGACCTCCCGGAACAGCTCCTCCGCCTCGGCCCAGCGGCCGAGCGCGGCGAGGGTGCCGGCGAGGACGTGGCCGGTCGTCTGGACGTCGGGCGCGTCGGGGCCGTACACCCGGCGTTCGTCGGCCAGCACGCCCCGCAGGATCGGTTCGGCCGCCGCGGGCTGGTCGGTGTTCTTCAGCATCAGGCCGTA
>JABFYB010000066.1 GCA_013361475.1 Hamadaea sp. | reverse complement strand
CACCAGCCCCACCAGTGTCCCGCGTGCCGCCCTCGTCACGCCGACCACTCTAACCCCGAAACACCTCCCGCCAGCCTCCCTCTGGAGTGCTGGACTCAGTTGCGCTGGATCAGGGATACCGGTCGAATCTTGGCCCAAGATTCGACCCAGATCCCTGATCCAGCGCCCAAGGGAGCGCGGATCCAGCGCCCAAGGGAGCGCGGAGAAGGAGGGCAGCGGACGTCAGCGGAGCCAGGACGGGTCGCGCTTCTCCCGTGCGGCGGCCACGCCTTCGCGCCCTTCGGCGGAGCTGAAATGCTTGACCGACAACGCGGTCAGCTGAGCCATCCCGATCGGGTGTTCCCGCAGCAACCGCTTGGTCGCCCGCAGCGCATCCGGGCCGCCCCGTAGCAGAGACTCGCGGAACGCCGCCGCCGCCGGTTCGAGAGTGTCGGCGGGCACGCTGCGACTGACCAGGCCGATCTGCTCCGCGCGCGGGCCGTCGAAGACGTCACCGGTGAGGAACAGTTCCGACGCCGCCCGGGAGGTCAGCCGGGGCAGGACGACCGCCGAGATCACCGACGGGACCACGCCGAGGCGTACCTCGGTGAAGGCGAAGTGCGCGGTGTCGGCGCAGACCGTGACGTCGGCCGCCGCCATCAGGCCCAGCCCGCCCGCACGGGCCGGACCGGCGACCACTGCCAGCACCGGCTTCGGATGCTCGGCGAGCGCCTCCAGCACCTCGCCGAGGCGGGCGACCGGCAACCCGTCGCCGTCGCCGGCCTGGGTCTCCTTGAGATCGGCCCCCGAGCAGAACACCGGACCGGTGTGGCGCAGCTCGACGAGGCGTACGCCGTCGTCGGCGGCGGCCGCGTCCAGGGCCGTCGTCATCTCCGCCAGCAGGGCGAGGGACAGCGCGTTGCGGTTGGCCGGGCTGTCGAGCGTGATGGTGGCCACCCCGCCGGAGTGCACCGCCTGAATGAGAGCCATGCCCGTCAGGTTAACGGTCGTTCAAGTCCGACGCTGGGGCAGACTGGTACTCATGCCAGCCACGCTGCCCGACGGTGAGCCCGTCCCGACCTCCGGCGAGCTGCCCGCGACGGCGCTCGACGGCGTACGCGAGCGTGCCTTCGGCGTCTACCTCCACGTCCCGTTCTGCGCCAGCCGCTGCGGTTACTGCGACTTCAACACGTACACCCCGACCGAGAGCGGGCTGGCGCAAGGGGACTACGTCACCGCGGCGCTGGCCGAGATCGAGCTGGCGCGACGCGTACTGCCGGAGGCGGGGCCGGTCCGGACGGTCTTCGTCGGCGGCGGCACTCCGACGCTGCTTCCCCCGGACGACCTGGCCCGGCTCCTCGACGCCGTCGACCGGACCTGGGGCCTCGCGCCCGGAGCCGAGGTCACCACGGAGGCGAACCCCGAGTCCGTCGACCCGGCCTCATTGGCCCGGCTGCGGAAGGCCGGATTCACCCGGATCTCCCTGGGCATGCAGTCGGCCGCCGCGCACGTGCTGCGGGTGCTGGATCGTCGCCACACGCCGGGCCGGGCCACCGCCGCGGCCGCCGAGGCGCGCGAGGCGGGCTTCGAGCACGTCAACCTCGACCTCATCTACGGGACGCCCGGCGAGACCGCGGACGACTTCGAGGCTTCGCTGCAGGCCGCCGTACAGGCCGGGGTCGACCACGTGAGCGCGTACTCCTTGATCGTGGAGGACGGGACGCGGCTGGCCGCACGGATCCGCCGCGGCGAGGTGCCGATGCCCAGCGACGACGTGGCCGCCGACCGCTACCTGGCCGCGGAGAACGCGTTGAGCGGAGCCGGGCTGGGCTGGTACGAGGTCTCGAACTGGGCGGCCTCGGCGGCGGCCCGCTGCGCGCACAACCTGCTCTACTGGACCGGCGGCGACTGGTGGGGGATCGGGCCGGGCGCGCACTCGCACGTCGGCGGGGTCCGATGGTGGAACGTCAAACGCCCGGCGCACTACGCCAAGCTGCTCGCGGACCGTCAATCGCCCGGGGCCGGCCGGGAGCTGCTGAGCGACGCCGACAAGTACGTCGAGGACGTGATGCTGCGGCTTCGGCTGCGCGACGGGTATCCGCTCGCCGAGCTGAGAGACGACGGTCCGGCGGCAGCCGAGCGAGCGCGGGCCGACGGTCTGCTCGACGACGCCGAATACGCCGACGGCCGCGCGGTGTTGACCCTGCGCGGCCGTCTCCTGGCGGATGCGGTCATCCGCGAGCTGCTTACTTGATCAGCTCGATGGTGGCCGGGTACTTGTACAGCTGGCCCTCGTTCGCCTTGAGCCCGGCGATGATCGCGATCACGAACGGGAAGACCGGGACGAGGAACAGCACCAGCGGCAGGATCAGCCAGCCGAGGCACGTCGCGATGATGTACGACACGAAGCTGATGATGTTCCAGAGGATCTGGAAGTTCAGCGCCGCGACCGAGTGCGCGCGTACGGTCGGCGACTCGTTGCCCTTGACCAGGAACACGACCAGCGGCGCGATGAAGCCCGTGATGGCGCCACCGAAATGGGCGACGAGCGCCCACGTCTTTTCGTCGGAGTTCGCATAGCCGACCGGCGCGACCTGACCGGCGACCGGCGGAGGCGGCGTGGAGCCCGTCACCGGGGGAGGCGGCGGCGCGTCGTATTGAGGGGCAGCCGGCGGCTCGGGGTCCGGCGTCCCCGGAGGGGTGGGGGTTTCACTCATGCGCGACACGGTAAGCCCACAGATCAATATCCGCCAGAGCTCGCATTCGACTGGTTGGCGACACTAAGGCGGCCAAATGTCCAGTGAATCGCCGCCGGTAGACGGGCGGTCGGGCGATTTCGGCGGCTTCGTCACCCATGACGACCAAGGGGCGATACCGCAGCCCGCCGAGCGAGACGAACGCCCGGTAAACTGGCACTCGCGGCGTACGAGTGCCAGAATCGAGCCGCGGCCCGACCCTCTCCAGGGCCGGGGGCCCGACCGCGAAGGGCAGGGAGGTGCGCCGGTGGGACTCGACGATCGCAAGCTCGACGTACTGCGCGCCATCATCGAGGACTACGTGTCGACCCAGGAACCGGTCGGCAGCAAGTCCTTGGTGGAACGGCACTCGCTAGGCGTCTCCCCGGCGACCGTCCGCAACGACATGGCAGTCCTCGAGGAGGAGGGCTACATCCGGCAGCCGCACACCAGCGCCGGTCGTGTCCCGACCGACGCCGGCTATCGCCTCTTCGTCGACCGGCTGTCGAAGATCAAGCCGCTCTCGCCGGCCGAGCGCCGGGCGATCGAGCGCTTTCTGCTGGGCGCGGTGGACCTCGACGACGTCGTGCACCGCACCGTACGCCTCCTGGCGCAGCTGACCCGGCAGGTCGCCGTGGTGCAGTATCCGTCGCTGTCCCGGTCCAAGGTCCGGCACCTGGAACTGGTCCCGTTGTCGACCACCCGGATGATGTTGGTGATGATCACCGACACCGGCCGGGTCGAGCAGCGCCAGGTCGACATCCCGGGCACGCTGCCGGCCGAGGACGTGCTGGAGCTGCGCCGGATCATCAACGCCAAGCTCGGCGGTCAGCCGCTGACCCAGACGCCGCCCCTGGTCCAGACGCTGGTCGAGGAGGTCTCCGACGACCTGCGCCCGGCCATGACCACGCTGGCCAGCATCCTGCTGGAGACCCTGGTCGAGCGGCACGAGGAGCGGATCGCGCTGGCCGGCACGGCCAACTTGACCCGCGCGAGCATGCTGGACTTCGCCGGTTCGATCCGGCCGGTGCTCGAGGCGCTGGAGGAGGAGGTCATCCTCCTCAAGCTGATCGGTGAGCAGTCCGGGTCGACCCGGGTCAGCATCGGTGACGAGAACGAATACGCCGATCTGCGCGCGACCTCCATCGTGAGCACCGGATACGGACCGGGCGGGCAGATCGTCGGCGGGATGGGCGTGCTCGGCCCGACCCGGATGGACTACCCCGGCACGATCGCCACCGTCCGGGCCGTGGCCCGGTACGTGGGCGACCTACTGGCACAGAACTGAAGAGGATCACGTGGCCAAGGACTACTACGGCATCCTGGGTGTGCCCAAGGACGCCACCGCGGACGACATCAAGCGGGCTTATCGCAAGCTGGCGCGGCAATACCACCCTGATGTCAACCCGGACCCCGAGGCGCAGGACCGCTTCAAGGAGATCAACGCCGCGTACGAGGTCCTGTCGGACGATCACAAGCGGCAGATCGTCGACCTCGGCGGCGACCCGCTCGCGCCCGGTGGCGGCGGCATGGGCGGCGGCCCCGGCGCCGGCGGTCCGTTCGTCGGGTTCCAGGACATCATGGACGCGTTCTTCGGCGGCGCTAGCGCCCGTGGGCCGCGGCCACGCGTACGGCCGGGGGCGGACGCCATCATCCGGCTCGACCTCGAACTGCAGGAGACCGCCTTCGGCGTCGAGGCTCCGCTGACCGTGGACACCGCGGTGCTCTGCTCGACCTGTTCGGGCGCCGGCACGGCGGCCGGCACCCACCCCGTGACCTGCGATATCTGTCACGGCAAGGGGGAGGTGCAGTCGGTCCAGCGCACCTTCCTCGGCCAGGTCGTCTCGACCCGCCCGTGCGCGGCCTGCCAGGGCTTCGGCACGACCATCCCGCACCCGTGCGCCACCTGCGGCGGCGAGGGCCGGGTGCGTACGCGGCGGACGCTGACCGTGAAGATCCCGGCCGGGGTCGAGGACGGCATGCGCATCCGGCTGGCCCAGCAGGGCGAGGTCGGCCCCGGCGGCGGCCAGCCCGGCGACCTCTACGTCGAGATCCACGAGCGCCCGCACGACGTCTTCGCCCGCAAGGGCAACGACCTCCACTGCAAGGTGACGGTGCCGATGACGGCGGCGGCCTTGGGGACCCGGCTCACCATAAAGACGCTGGACACCGAGGAGCAGGTCGACGTCAAGGCCGGCACCCAGGCCGGGGCCACGGTCCGGATCAAGGGCCGGGGCGTGCCACACCTGCGGGGCAGCGCTCGCGGTGACCTGTTCGTGCACCTGGACGTGCGTACTCCGACGAAGATCACGCCCGAGCAGGAGCGGATGCTGCGCGAGTTCGCCAAGTCCCGCGGCGAGGAGATGGCGGAGCTGGCGAAGCAGACCGGCGGGTTCTTCAGCTCGCTGCGCAACGCGTTCAACGGTCACTGACCGCCGTGAGCAGGCCGCTGTTCCTGGTCGACGCGCTGCCCGCAATCGGGCGATTCGTCCTGGAAGGTGCGGAAGGCCGGCACGCCGCCGATGTGCAGCGGCTCCGGCCGGGGGAGGAGTTGCTGCTCGGCGACGGGCTGGGCGGCCTCGCCCCGGCCACGGTGGTCTCGGCCGCCAAGGGCTCCCTGCTGCTCGACGTGGGTCCGGCCGCGCTCACCGATGCGCCACAACCGCGTCTGGTCGTCGCGCAGGGCCTGGCCAAGGGCGATCGGGGCGAACTGGCCGTGCAGGCGATGACCGAGGTCGGCGTGGACGAGATCCTGCCCTGGGCGGCCGCGCGCAGCGTCACCCAGTGGCGCGGCGATCGTGGCGCCAAGTCCCGCGACAAGTGGGTGGCCACCGCCCGCGAAGCGGCCAAACAGGCCCGCCGCGCGTGGGTCCCGGCCGTGGGCGGCGCACCCGACGTCTCCACCAAGCAACTCGCCGCGCGGATCAGCAGACTGCACTCCGGGCGGCTCACGCAAGCGTTCCCCGGCTCCGGGTCCGCGTTCGTCCTGCACGAGGAGGCAGGTGTACGCCTGGCGGCCGTCGACCTGCCGGACACCGGTGACCTGATCCTGGTCGTCGGGCCGGAAGGCGGCGTGGCCCCGGACGAATTGGCCACGTTCACGGAGGCGGGTGCGGTGCCGGTGCGGTTGGGCGACAACGTGTTGCGTACGTCGACGGCCGGGGTGGCGGCGATCAGCCTGCTGAACACCCGGCTCGGCCGGTGGTGAGACTGCAACTGCAAACGGTTGCAAACATCGACGACCTAGTCGGATAAGTCGGCCTGACAGGCCACTTCGGCAGCGATCAACTTCTTCGATAGATCTGCATGTGCAGAATTATTGGTGGGTCCGGTCGGCTTTCGTAACGTGCTCGGCATGCGTACGACACGTCTGGTGCTCGCCGTCTCCCTCGTCGCCCTCGGGCTGACCGCCGGACCGGCGCCC
>JABFYB010000772.1 GCA_013361475.1 Hamadaea sp. | reverse complement strand
TCATTGCGTCAGCCATGCGGTAAGAACGGGCATTTCGCCGCGCGAAACAGCATGGCTGGCGCAATGATCACGTTCCGGACGTGGCGTCCCGCTGGCGGGCGCGCAGGGCGCGGACGACCCCGTCGCGGCCGTCCATGACGACCCGGCGCAGTGCGGCGGGCCGATCCGGGTCGGCCAGCCAGGCGTCGGACGCGTCGATCGTGGCCTGGGAAATCTGCAGGCCGGGATAGGTCGTCCGGGCGAACCAGAGGCCCATCTGGGCGTCGAAGCCCGCGTACGCGTCCTGCACCTCGGCGAAGTAGCGGGCGGCGTAGGGCGCGGTCAGCTCCTCCTGACCGGTGTGCTGGAAGCCGCCGCCGAGGCTCATGACCTCCCAGTTCGCCCGCCCGGGCTCGGTGAGCCGGCGCCAGGTGTCCGCCTTCGCCTCCGCGGTGGGCAGTAGCGCTCCCGACTTCGCCGCGCGCTGGCGGCCGCCGGCGGTGGCGTCGCGCTCCAGTTCCGCGGCGATCTCGTCCGAGCCGATCGCGCCGAGGGCCGCGAGCGCCTCGACCAGGTGCCAGCGCAGGTCGACGCCCAGCTCCAACCCGTCCGGTACGCCCGCTCCGCGCAGCCAGCCGGACAGCACCTCGAGGTCGGCGGGCGTGCGGGCCGAGTCGGCGTACGTGCGGGCCCACACTTGCTGGAGGTCGCTGCCGGGAGCCGCCTGGGCCAGTGCGGTCCGGGTCGCGTCGTGGAGGGTGGCCCAGCCGGTCGGCGCCCAGCCCGGATCGGTGAACCGGGCCAGTGCCCGCTGCGCCTTGGTGAGCACGGCCGAGGCGAGGTTGGCGTCGGACTCGGCGGGCAGGTTCGCCGCGACCTGGGCGACGTACGCACGGGCGGGCAGTTCGGCGTCGCAGACCATGTCCCACGCCGCCGACCAGGCCAGGGCGCGTTGCATCGGGTGCGGGAACGCCGACAGGTGCTCGAGCAGCGTACGCGTCGAGCGATCGTCGAGGCGTACCTTGGCGTAGGCGAGGTCGTCGTCGTTGAGCAGCAGCACGTCCGGCTGCCGGTGGCCGCGCAGCTCGGCGACGTCGGTCCGGTCGCCGGTGACGTCGGCCTCCAGCCGGGCCCGGCGGACGAGCCGGCCGTCCACCAGGTCGTAGAGGCCGATCGCGATCCGGTGGTCGCGTAGGGTCGGGTGGCTCTCCGGCGCCTCCTGCGCGATGACGACCGAGTGATAGACGCCGTCGGCGTCGACCTCGATCTCCGGGCGCAACGTGTTGACCTCCGCCGTACGCAGCCAGCGGCGCGCGTACTCGCCGAGGTCCCGGCCGCTGGCCTGTTCGAGCGCCCGCAGCAGGTCGGCGAAGGTGGCGTTGCCCCAGGCGTGCTCGGTGAGGTGGGACCGGACGGCCCGCAGGAACGTCTCCTCACCCACGTACGCCACGAGCTGCTTGAGGACGCTGGCGCCCTTGGAGTAGGTGATCGCGTCGAAGTTGCTCTCGGTGGCCAGCGTGTCCGGCACCTCGGTGTAGATGGGGTGCGTGGAGGAGAGCTGATCCTGCCGGTACGCCTCGGCCTTGGCGGTGGCGAGGAAGGTGGCCCACGCGCCGGTGTGCCGGGTGACGCTCGTGGTGGCCCAGTAGCCGGCCCAGTCGGCGAACGACTCGTTCAGCCACAGGTCGTCCCACCAGCGCAGGGTGACCAGGTCGCCGAACCACATGTGCGCCATCTCGTGCATGATGACCATCGCGCGCCACTCGTACTCGACGTCGGTGGCCTTCGATCGGAACAGGCAGAGTTCCTCGGAGAACGTGATGCAGCCGAAGTTCTCCATCGCGCCCATGTTGTATTCGGGCAGCAGGATCTGGTCGTACTTCGGCAGGGGATAGCGGACGCCGAAGGCCGACTGGAAGTGGTCCAGGCCTTTCTTCGTGACGTCGAGGAACTCCTCCGGGTCCAGGTGCTCCGCGACCGACGCCCGGCAGTAGAGGCCCAGGTCGATGCCGTCGTGCTCGTCGCGTACCTCGTGGAACGGGCCGGCGCAGACGGCGGCGACGTAGCTGCTCATCTTCGGGGAACGCTGGAAATGCACGACTTTGGCGCCGTTGTCCAGCGGCGTGACGTGGTCGATCGGCATGGTCGAGGTCACCAGCCAGTGGCCGGGGACGGTGACGTGCCAGGTGAACTCGGCCTTGAGGTCGGGCTGGTCGAAGCAGGCGAAGGCGCGCTGGCCCTCGGCCGGGCAGAACGAGGAGTAGACGTAGACCTCACCGTCGACCGGGTCGACCGCCCGGTGCAGGCCCTGCCCGCTCGTCGAGTACGCGAACTCCGCCTCCACGACCAGGAAGTTCCCGCCGAACTCGGTCTCCAGCGGGTAGCCCTTCACGGAGTCGAACTCCAGTGGCTGCGGCTGCCCGTTCAAGGTGACCTCGATCAGCCGCTCGGCGGCCAGGTCGATGACCGCCTCGGTGCCCCGGCAGTGGAAGGTGACCTCGGTCCGGGACCGGAACGTCCCCTCGCCGGGACCGCCGGCGCCGTCGGTCAGATCCAGCTGGATGTCGTAGTGCGCCACCTCGAGCCCGGCGGCCCGCTCGACGGCCTCCGTCTGCGTGATGTTGCGAATCGCGGCCACGTCGCCTCCCCGTCCTGGTTCCCGCCAACCTAGTTGATCGGCCGCACTCGCGGGAAGCCCCGCGCCTCGGCGAGGCGCGGGGCGTGCGGCGGATGCTCAGGACGTGAAGGCCTTCACCTCCAGCAACCCGAGCGAAGACGTTCCGGTCGCGGTCAGCACGACCCGCAACCGGGTGGTCGAGACGCCGGTGAAGGTGACCGTGTTGTACGCGTTCTTGGTGAGCGTGTACGCGCTGGCCCCCGGCACGTCGGCGTACGCGGAACCGTTCCAGTACTGCAGCTTCCACGCCGACGGCATGTCGATGCCCTGGTCGTCGTCGAAGAAGTAGACCTGCGCCCGGCTGACCGACTGGGCGGCCGACCACTGCAGTTCGGCCCACTGCGCACCGGTCTCCGGCCAGGTGCCCCAGCGGTTGCCCTGGTTCGTGCCGCCGTAGTTCGAGCTGGTCGGTTCGTCCCCGTTGTTGACGGCCGCACAGCTTTCCCAGGACGAGGTGTAACTGCAGACCGGTGCGGCCGAGAGAGCCAGGTTCGTCACCGGCGGGGGCTGCGTACCCCCGCGGTTGAAGATCTTGACCTCGGTGAGGCCGGTCTTGGCGCCGGACGCGTTGGTCGCCAGTACGCGTACCCGCTGGGCACTGATGGCCGGGAAGGTCACCAGGTTGTAGTTGGCGCGGGGCGCGCCCGGCGACTTGGCCTGGCTGGGCACGCTGACCCAGGCGGACCCGGTGTAGTACTGGATGTCGTAGGACGACGGAGCGCGATAGGTCGACGAGGCGGGCCGGCTGTCTTTGAAGTAGAGCCGGACCTCGTTGAGCGTTCGCGTGGTGCCGAAGTTGACCTCGTACCAGTCCTGGCTGTTCGGCGAGCCGCCCGCGCCCCAGTAGGGCTCGTTGATGGGGAAGCCGTCGACGGCGGCCGAGGTGCTGGTGCCGGAGCCGGTGTAGGAGGCGCTGACCGTCGCGCCGGTGGCGAGGTTGGTCAGGGCCGGGACGGTGGTGTCCACGCCGGCCTTGGCCAGCTCGTCGAGGACCCGCGCGTCGCTCTGGACGACCTGGTTGGGCGCCTGGAGCGACGAGTAGGACGTATTGTAGCTGACGGTGCCGGAGGTGGTGACCGCGCCGGTCGCCGGGTCCCAGGTGAACGGGACCAGCGAGTTCACGGTGGCGACCCGCGAGCCGTTGATGAAGATGGAGTAGCCCTCGGGTACGCCCGGGTAGCGCACGACGCCGTCGGCCGGGTCGTCCCAGACGATGCTCAGGTCGGCGTTGCGGTAGCGGATGTTGTTGACGGTGAAGTGGCTCCAGCCGATGTTGATCGGCGACAGCTCCACCTTGGCGTCGTTACGCGGCCGCAGCCCCGCGACGTCCTCGATCATCGTCCAGTTGCCGCTGCCGAGGATGTTGTGGTGGATCCAGGAGCGGTAGGTGATCGACGAACCGTTCCAGTTCGCCCAGAACTCGTTGGCGTCCGGGTACGCCGTGTTCCCGTTGACGTATTGGGCGTACGCGTTCCAGTACAGGAGCTTCTTGTACCAGTCGGCGGTGATCCACGAGTTCGGGTAGTTGCGGAGGACCGAGCTGATCAGCCGGAACTGGACGGTCGAGTTGATGGTGGAGAAGTTGTTGCTGCCCGTCCCGGCGGCCGCCTTGTCGGCCTGGTTGGCCGTGTAGAACGGGAAGATGGGGTACTGCGCCGGGTCGTCGAACAGGCGCAGCGCCTGCTTGTAGGTGGTGGTGTTCGGGATCGCGTTGACCGCGAACGGGTAGTAGATGTTGATCTCCTTCCAGGGGTTGAACGCCCCGTCGGAGACCATCCGGTTCTCGAACAGGTTGCGGCTGGGATTCCACAACACGTTCACGATGGCGTTGCCGATGTCGGTGGCCAGCTGACGCATCTCGGCCGCCTTGGCGGTGTTGCCGGCCGCCTCGTACGCCGCCGCAGCGGCGAGCGCGCCGCTGTACTGGTACGCCGACTCGCCCCGGTCCATCTTGCCGGACCGCCAGTCGAAGGAGACCGCGTCGGCGTCGTTGCCCGTCAGCGCACCCCAGTCGTACTCGATGAGCTTGTTGTTGTTGGTGTCGTAGTAGGCGAGCTGGCCTTTGACGTCGCCTTCGGCGTACTTGGCGAGGTTGGCCGCGATCGCCGGCTGGCCGCCGTGGATCTGGTAGCTCTTCCAGGCCGCCTCGGCGATGTACTGCGTGTAGCTGTTGGACCAGTTCTCCGGGTCGCCCGGGTTGTCGACGAACCGGCCGCCCTTGCTGACCTGCCCGGCCGACAACCAGTCGCCGTAGGCGTACAGGGGTGTGCGGAGGTATTTCAGGTCGTCGATGTGCATCGGCTGGGTGAGCACGATCGCGTTGTTGTAGCCCAGCGCGCCCTCGACGGAGATCGGGAACTGATAGGTCTGCCCCGGGATGTCCGCGTCGAGGTTGTTGAACCGCATGAGCCACCAGCGGTAGTAGTAGTTCTTCTTGAGCGCCGGCTCGGGCGAGTCGAAGTAGGGGATGTTGTCGGCCCACCACTTGTTGTACGCCCGGACGTGGGTGGCGAACGCGGTGGCGTTCGAGTACCCGGCGTAGGCGCTGTACTCGGCGGACGACTCGGGGATCTCGGTGGCGATGAAGCCCATGACGACCTTCGCCGTGGCCGTGGCCCCGGCGCCGATCGTGATCGAGCGGTTCAACCCTCCACTGGAGACGGTGAACCCGTCGCCGGTCAGCCTCGTGGTCAGCGTCGTCAGGCTGTTCTTCACGCCGGTCGAACCGGTCAGCTCGCTGCCGCTGCCGCTGGTGGCGTACGGGGAGACCGCCCGCAGGGTCAGCGTCGTCGAGGACGATCCGGAGTTGGTGATCGACAGGTTCGTCACCGCGACGTTGTTGTTGGTGATGAACTTCTGCTGGGTGATCGTGATCGAACCGCTGGTGAAGACGTTCTTCGAGTAGGACGGCGCCTGCCAGCGCTGCGAGGGCTGCTCGGAGAACGTCCCCGGGCTCGCCGTGATCGTGTACGCGTTGTTGTCGCTGATGCTCTCCCAGTACGCGACGTGCCCGGCGAAGCCCATCGTGCCGGGGCTGTACGTCTTCATGAACAGGGCGCGGCCCCGGGTCATGAGGATCGCGCCGTCGGCGTCGGCCGGGTCGCTGCCGCCGCTGCGGGACAGCAGCCGGTCCATCCAGAAGTCGGTGCCGCCGCTCTCCGCGTTGTAGATCGCCTGCATCATGTTGCCGGTGGTGTAGCCGACCGGGGCGGCCGGGATCGCCGGTCCGGTGAAGGTCGGCAGTCCGATCGTCTGAGCGGCGTAGCTCGGTTCAGCCTGTGCGGTGAGCAGCGCCGCGCCTAGCGTCGCTACCGTGAAAGCCGCGACGCGGCGCCGGAAGGTGGTGCCGGTGGAGCCCATGCGCGTCACCTCCTGATGACGTCGTGGTGGGGGTGCGGGGGTGGGGGGACAACCGACGGGCGGCGGTGGGATGCCGGGTACATCCCGCCACCGCCCGCCGGGGCTCAGGTGCCCGACGTGTAC
>JABFYB010000466.1 GCA_013361475.1 Hamadaea sp. | reverse complement strand
GGGTTGGACCGGATCTCCGGATCACCGCCGTGCCGAAGAGGGAGAATTAGGCGTGTTCACCGGCATTGTCGAGGAGCTGGGCGAGGTAGTCGAGCTCACCTGGAAGGGCGAGGGCGCGCGGCTGGCGATCAAGGGGCCGGTGGTGACCTCCGACGCCGGCCACGGCGACTCGATCGCGGTCAACGGCGTCTGCCTGACCGTCGTCGAGAACCTGGGCGACACCTTCACCACCGAGGTCATGAAGGAGTCCTTCGACCGCAGCTCGCTCGGCGCGCTCCAGGTCGGCGACCGGGTCAACCTGGAACGGGCGGTCAAGGTGTCCGACCGGCTCGGCGGGCACATCGTGCAGGGGCACGTCGACGGGGTCGCCACGATCACCGAGCGCGTCCCGGGCGACCTGTGGGAGACCGTGCGGTTCACTCTTCCGGAGGATCTTTCCCGCTACATCGTGGAGAAGGGCTCCATCACGGTCGACGGCATCTCGCTGACTGTGACCGAGATCTCCGAAGTTGCGTTCGCCGTGAGCCTGATCCCCACCACACTGGAGGTGACCACGCTCGGCCGTAAGGGCGTCGGCGACCAGGTGAACCTGGAGGTCGACGTGATCGCCAAGTACGTCGAGAAGCTGGTGAGCACGGGCCGCACCGGAGGGAACCAGGCATGACGTTGTCCTCGATCGAGACCGCGATCGCCGAGATCAAGGCCGGCAAGGCCGTCGTCGTCGTGGACGACGAGGACCGCGAGAACGAAGGCGACCTGATCTTCGCGGCCGAGCTGGCCACGCCGGAGCTGCTCGCCTTCACCGTCCGCTACACCTCCGGCTACATCTGCGCGCCGGTGCTGGAGGCCGACGCCGACCGGCTGGACCTGCCACCCCAGTGGCACACCAACCAGGACCGGCGGGGGACGGCGTACACGGTCACCGTCGACGCGCGCGAAGGCGTCAGCACGGGCATCTCCGCCGCCGACCGGGCGCACACGATCCGGCTGCTGGCCGACCCCACGACCAGACCCAGCGACCTGTCCCGCCCGGGGCACGTGGTGCCGCTGCGGGCCAAGTCGGGCGGCGTGCTGCGCCGGCCGGGGCACACCGAGGCCGCCGTCGACCTCGCCACCCTCGCCGGGCTGCGCCCGGCCGGGGTGCTCTGCGAGCTGATCAACGACGACGGCACGATGATGCGGCTGCCTGAGCTGACCGCGTTCGCGCAGGAACACGGGCTCGCCATCATCTCCATCGCCGATCTCATCGAATACCGGCGCCGGACCGAGCGGCTCGTCGAGCGGATCGCCGGCGCCCGCCTGCCCACCGAGTACGGCGAGTTCACCGCGGTCGGCTACCGGGCCACCAACGACAACGCCGAGCACATCGCCCTCGTCTTCGGCGAGATCGGCGACGGCGAGGACGTCCTGGTCCGGGTGCATTCCGAATGCCTGACCGGCGACGTGTTCGCCTCGCTGCGCTGCGACTGCGGTCCACAGCTGCACGCGGCGCTGGAGCGGGTGGCCGAGGAGGGCCGCGGCGTCGTGCTCTACATGCGCGGGCACGAGGGCCGGGGCATCGGGCTGCTGCACAAGCTGCAGGCGTACCAGTTGCAGGACGGCGGCCGGGACACGGTGGACGCCAACCTCGACCTGGGGCTGCCGGCCGACGCCCGCGACTACGGCACCGGCGCGCAGATCCTCTACGACCTCGGCGTACGCACGATGCGGCTGCTCACCAACAACCCGGCCAAGCGGGCCGGGCTGGACGGCTACGGGCTGTCCATCGTGGGCCGGGAGCCGCTGCCGGTCCGCCCGCACCCCGAGAACCTGCGCTACCTCCAGACCAAGCGAGACCGCATGGGTCACCTGCTCGATCTCGAACCGCCGACTGAAGGAGTCGCCTGACATGGCCGGATTCGGCGCGCCCGAGGACAACGCGGTCGACGCGCACGGGCTGACCCTCGGCGTCGTCGCCACCCGCTGGAACGGCGAGCTGGTCGACCAGATGCTCGAGCGGGCGCTCGCGGCCGCGAAGGCCAGCGGGGTCAGCGACGTCGAGGTCCACCGGGTCGCCGGTTCGGTGGAGATCCCGGTCGTCGCGCAGGCGCTGGCGCGCCGCAAGGACGCCGTCGTCGCGCTCGGGGTCGTCGTGCGCGGCGACACCCCGCACTTCGACTACGTCTGCCGGTCGGTCACCGACGGGCTGACCCGCGTCGCGCTCGACGAGCGGACGCCGGTGGGCCAGGGAGTCCTGACCGTCAACACGATCGAGCAGGCGCGCGACCGGGCCGGACTGCCGGGCTCGGCCGAGGACAAGGGCTGGGCGGCCACGATCGCGGCGCTCGACGTCGCGGTCACCCTGCGATCACTGACTTAGGCGATCACTGTCTTAGATACGTCACTGGCGTCGGCTTCGCCGGGGGCGTTCACTGGACGCATGCGGGTTCTCGCGGCTTCACTCGGGCTCGTCCTGCTGGCGGGCTGCACGACTCCGGCGCCGGCGCCGTCGGGGTCACCGTCTCCTTCCGGCGCGGCGTCCGCGTCGGCCTCCGCAGGCGGCAGCGCCTTGCTCGCCGTCTACTACACGCTCACCGACAGGGGTACGCCGAAACTAGTGCGCGAATTCCACCGGTTGGCCGTCGCAGCGGACACGCCGGCCGGGAAGACCAGGGCGGCGGTGGCGGAGATGCTGCGCCCCAGTGCCTTGGACCCGGACTACAAGACCCTGTGGCCGTCGGGCGTACGCGTCACCGGCAGCTCGGTCGAGGGCGACGTGGTCACGGTGGACCTCACGGGTCTCACCAGCGGCGTCGGAGCCGAGGCGGAGGGGCAGGCCATCCAGCAGCTCGTGTGGACGGCTACCGCGAACTCCGGGGCGTCCCGCGTACGCGTCCGGGTGGACGGCGCGGCGGTGGAGAGCGTCTTCGGCCACGTCTCGGTCAGGGAACCGGTGAGCCGGGCGCCGGCGATCGACACCCTGCACCTGGTCTGGGTGATCGGCCCGCAGGAGGGCGAGACCGTCGGCCGCGACGTCACCCTGCACCTGGCCGGGATCGTCTTCGAGAACACGCTGAACTACGAGATCCTGCAGAACGGCAAGGTCGTCCGGCACGAGGTCGTCACCCTCGAACCCGGACATCCGGCGATGGGGGAGAAGAAGGTGACGGTGCGGTTGTCGCCGGGCGCCTACGTCGTGCAGGCCTACGAGATCTCGATGGCCGACAGCAGCCGGCAGCACGTCGACAACCACACCTTCACCGTGCGCTAAAGGTCGACTCCGCCGCCGATCGGAATGCGCGAGTACGCCGTCTGACCCTTCAAGTCCATCCAGCGGTCGAACCCGGCGAAGCCGATGTCCTCCGACAGCATCCGGTCGTGGATCGGGTGCGCCCGTTTCGGGGCGACCGCCCGGACGAAGTCCAGCGCCTCCCGCAGCTTGAGCCACGGCGCGGAGGCGGGCACGAGCAGTACGCCGACCTCCGCCTCCGGCACGAACAGTGCGTCACCGGGGTGGTAGAGAGCCCCGGACGAGGTGCCGACGAGGTAACCGACGTTGGCGCAGCCGGGCAGGCCCTCGTAGATCTCGGCGTGCCGGCCGCCGACCACGGTGACGTCGAACCCGGCGGCGGTGAAGGTGTCACCGGTCGCCACGGTGGTCACCGCTTCGCCCATCTTCTCCCGCAGTTCGCCGGCGATGAGCTCCGGTGCGAAGACGCGTACGTCCTGCTGAGTCAGGCGTTCGGCGTCCACGTGGTCGAAGTGCTCGTGGGTGATCAGGACGTCGGTGACGCCCTCGAAGACCTCCGGCTCGGACCACACGCCAGGGTCGATCAGCAGCGTCCGGTCGCCGTCGTGCAGGCGTACGCAGGCGTGCGTGAACTTGATCAACTGCATGCGTCCGAGCGTACGCCGTTCTCGCTTCGTGGAACCGGTCACGTCCAAGGTCGCGCCGGCGACCACGTCGGGCAGAATTGCGGCGTGAAGACGTTCGAGGAGCTCTTCGAGGAGCTGCGGGCGAAGGTCGCCGCCGGGGATCCCGAGTCGGGCACGGTCAAGGCCGTCCGCGGCGGGGTGCACTCGGTCGGCAAGAAGGTGGTCGAGGAGGCCGCCGAGTCGTGGATGGCGGCCGAGCACGAGGGCCCCGACCGCGCCGCCGAGGAGATCTCGCAGCTGCTCTACCAGGCTCAGGTGCTGATGCTCGCGACCGGGATCGAGCTGAAGGACGTCTACCGACATCTCTAGATCGGGTTCCGTCCGTCCCCGTCAGACACCGATCTTGAGGAAACCAGAGCATGCTGCGCATCGCCGTGCCCAACAAGGGCACCCTGTCCAAGCCCGCCATCGAGATGCTGCGTGAGGCGGGCTACCGCCAGCGCAGCGACGACCGCGACCTCGCCTGCCTCGACACCGACAACGACGTCGAGTTCTTCTACCTCCGCCCGCGCGACATCGCGACCTACGTCGGCTCGGGCGACCTCGACCTGGGCATCACCGGCCAGGATCTGCTCGTCGACGGGGGCACTCCGGTCGAGCAGCTGCTGGAGCTGGGCTTCGCCGGGGCGACCTTCCGATTCGCCGCCCCGCAGGGCGCCATCGCCGACCTCGGTTCGCTCGACGGCAAGCGGATCGCCACGGCGTACCCGGGGCTGGTCGAGCGCTACCTCGACGAGCGGGACATCAAAGCCCGGGTCGTGGAGCTGGACGGCGCGGTGGAGAACGCCGTCCGCCTCGGCGTCGCCGACCTGATCGCCGACGTGGTCGCGACCGGCGCCACGCTCCGGCAGGCCGGCCTCGTCCCGGTCGGTGACCCGATCATGGTCTCCGAGGCGGCGCTGATCCACCGCACCGGCGACGACCCGGCCCTGCCGCAGGTCGCCCAGCTGCTGCGGCGGCTGCAGGGCGTGCTGGTCGCCCGCCGGTACGTGATGCTCGCCTACGACTGCCGGGCCGACCGGCTCGACGAGGCGGTCGCGCTGACGCCCGGCATCGAGTCGCCGACGGTGTCCCCGTTGCACCGCGAAGGCTGGGTCGCCGTCCAGGCGATGGTCCAGCGCGCCGAGATGCACCGGATCATGGATGAGCTGTACGACATCGGCGCCCGGGCCATCCTGGTCACCGACATCCACGCCTGCCGCCTCTGACCGTTCGCGTTCGCCAGCCCGTTGATCATTCCGATAGGGGATCGATCATGGGCTGGCGAACGCGACGCGCCGGTTGATCACGACCGATAGTTCATGATCGCGCGGACAGGACGGGGCCGGACGGCCCCGCAGCGGCGTACGCCGTGCTAGGTGGCAGGATGGACGCCGTGGCAGCAGCGGAGACGGTGATGATCGACGTCCGGCCCAAGCGCGTACGCGTGGTGGCGTGGGTCGCGGCGGTCGCGATCCTGGCGGTGTTCGCCGCGGTGGCGACCGCGTTGACCGGGTCGACCGGGGAGGGCACCGCGGTGTTCCGGCCGGGTGACCAGGCCGCCATGATCGGCCTCGGATTCTGCGGCGCGCTGGCCGCGCTCGCCTTCGCCCGGCCCCGGGTCTGGGGCACCGAGCAGGGCATCCGCGTCCGCAACGTGTTCGCGACCTACGAACTGCCGTGGAACGTCGTCCGGGCGGTCCGGTTCGACCACGGCCACCCGTGGGCGCAGCTGGAGCTGCAGGACGACGACACCGTGTCGGTCCTGGCCATCCAGGCGGTCGACAAGGAGCACGCGCTCGCCGCCGTCCGCGGTCTGCGCAGTCTCCATGCGGCACACCTCACCGCAGTGGCGAGTACGCCCGATTCGCGGTCCTGAACGCCGCCTGGTAAAGTTGGCGAGTCGACCTTGCCGATACTGACCTCACCGTGTGGTGAACGATGTGTCGGCCACAAAGCGGAGCGCCTGCTCCCACCCGGTCACCTTGAGTGCATCGGGTCCGGTCACCGGCCTCGCGCCACCGTCTTCGGGCGGTGAGCCGCCGAAGGCCCGGGTCGTGCGCCTGACAGCGTGCGTGGACCGGTCGAGCGGGCCCTGGCATGCGCCGGGGCCTTCTGCTTTGGGCCACCGGGACACGGCGCGAGCCCGGCCGGTGGCACACAAAGACACGGTCCACGCCTTCGCACCCGCGAGGGAGCGGACGCCGAAGGTCGGCACGGACACTAGTTGGAGGAGGCCACATCAG
>JABFYB010000721.1 GCA_013361475.1 Hamadaea sp. | reverse complement strand
CGGGCGTGTGGGGGAGCGGGTCCAGTACGGCGAACACCACGTGGTCGAAGTAGGGCACTGCCGTGAGCGCGTCGGCGAAGGCGTCGGCGACGACGGCCGGTTCGTTGCGGAACACGCCACACCCCCAGGCGCCGAGCACCAGCACGCGCTGCCCGTGCGCCGCCGCGACCTCCAGCACACGACGGGCGCGGCGGAGTATCACCGTAGGCACGTCTCCGACATCGTCAGGCTGGTTGCGCCGGATGGCGCCGAGATTGGGCGCGGCCGCGGTCAGAAACGAGGTCTGGTACGCCGAGTCGAGCAACCGGCCTTTGTCGTCCCGGAAGACCGGGACACCGGGGCTGAAGATCACCCGGTCGCTGTAGCGCAGGTCGCGCTGAGTTCGGTGGAATTCGTAGAACTCAGCGGCCGTCAGCAGGCACGGATACAGCGCGGACGAGCGGGCGATGCTCTCCTCCTGCGCCTTCGCCCCGCCGAGGAAACCGCCGCCGGGGTTCTTCGCCGAGGCGAAGTTGAGCGCGGCGGCATGCGGGCCGACACGGCGTGCCGCGACCAAGGTCGACTCATGCGTCACCTCGATGGTCGGCTTCGCCTCCGGTCCGATCGGCGTCAGCGGCTCATCGGGCAGGTAGAGGCGCGTACCGGCGATGGCGGCGCGAACGGCGTCGGCGATGTCCACCTCGGCGCCGGCTTCGGTGCGGTAGGAACCGGCTTCCGCGATCGCCACCGTGCGGCGGGCGATCTCCTGCAGTCGTGCGCTCATGACTGGCCAGCGTACGACTTGAGGCGTACGCCGGATGCAGTCTTCCAGCCGACGCGACCCGGCCTGACCTCGCATTAGCGTCGACGACCATGACATTGTCTGTTACCGAACTGACGAAGGTCTACGGAGCAGGAGACACCGCCGTCCGCGCGCTCGACGGCGTCAGCGTCACCTTCGCCGAGGGCCGGTTCACCGCGATCATGGGACCTTCCGGGTCGGGGAAGTCGACGCTGATGCACTGCGCGGCCGGGCTGGACACGGTGACCAGCGGTTCGGTGCGGCTGCACGACGAGGAGCTGACCAAGCTCGGCGACGCCGCGCTCACCCGGCTGCGGCGTACCCGCATCGGCTTCGTCTTCCAGTCCTTCAACCTGCTGCCGACGTTGACCGCGAAGCAGAACATCCTGCTGCCCCTGGAGTTGGCCGGGGCCAAGCCCGATCCGGCCTGGATGACGACGGTGATCGAGACGCTGGGGTTGGGCGACCGGCTCGGGCACCTGCCGAGTCAGCTTTCGGGCGGGCAGCAGCAACGGGTCGCGTGCGCGCGGGCCTTGCTGCCGCGTCCGGCCGTCATCTTCGCCGACGAGCCGACCGGCAACCTCGACTCGAAGACCGGGCAGGAAGTGCTGGAGTTCCTGCGGCGCAGCGTACGCGAGCTGGGGCAGACCATCGTGATGGTGACGCACGACCCCAACGCGGCCTCCTACGCCGATCGCGTCGTGCTGCTGGCCGACGGGCGGATCGTCGACGACATCGAGGACCCGACCGCCGACGCGGTGCTGGGCCGGCTGCGGACGTTGGGAGCCTGACGATGTGGCGGGTCACCTTCGCCTCCCTGACCAAGCACGCCCGGCGGCTGGCGGCCACGACGCTGGCGGTCGTCCTCGGCGTCGGCTTCACCGCCGGGACGCTGATCTTCGGCGACACCGCTCAGGCCGGCTTCGACGAGACGTTCGCCCGGACGGCGAAGAACGTCGACGTCGTCGTGCTGGCCGGGGACAAGCCGCTCAGTGCTGACCAACTACCGGCCGTCTCCGGTGTGACGGGCGTCGAGCACGCCGAGGGCCGGATGGCGACCTCGCTGCCGATGCTCGGCACGACCGGCAAGCCGCTGGTCAACAACGGCCGGGCCGGGTACGCCGTCTCCGTGGCCGGCGACGAGCGCCTGCGCGGATTCGACCTCGACGGGCGGGTGCCCGCCGCCGGGGAGGCCTTGCTGGACACGGAGACCGCCGCGCACGAACACCTGTCGATCGGCCAGACGCTGCAAGTGCTCGACAAGGCGGGCGCGAAGCAGGCGTACACGATCTCGGGGCTGGTCGACTTCGGCGTCTCGAAGGCCTATTCCGGGCTCAGCGTCGTCGGGCTGCCGGCGTCGGAGATCACCCGGCTCACCGGCGAGACCGGGTTCGACGAGATCGTGATCCGGGCGCGGCCCGGCGTCGACCCCGCCGACCTCGCCCAGCGCGTCCGGGCGGTGACGTCGGCGACGGTGAAGACCGGCGACGAGCGGCGAACAGACCTGGCCAACGCGGCGACGGCGGTGGCGACGCAGTTCACCTTCATCCTGCTCGTCTTCGGCGCGATCTCCCTCGTCGTCGCGGTGTTCGTCATCTACAACACGTTCGCCATCCTGCTCGCCCAACGCGTACGCGAGACGGCGCTCCTGCGATGCGTCGGCGCGACGCGACGGCAGATCTTCGGGGCGACCCTGCTCGAATCGGCTGCGATCGGGTTGGTCGGCGGGGCGTTCGGCGTCCTGGCCGGGATCGGGATCAGTTACGGGCTGCCGTTGCTGCTCAACAACGCGCTCCACGCCGGGGTGCCCGACCACGCCGTGGTGCTGCGGCCGATGCCGGTCCTCATCGGACTGACCCTCGGCGTCGTGGCGACGATGGCCGCCGCCGTGATTCCGGCGATGCGAGCCACCCGTACGCGACCGCTGGCCGCCTTGCGGGACATGCCGAGCGCCGCCACCATCAGTCTCCGCTCGAAGATCTTCCGGGCGATCGTCGCCCTCGTCATCGTCGGGATCGGCGCCTTCATCACGTGGCAGGGCGGTCAGACGGAGGACTCCGAGACGGCCACGTTCGTCGTGGTGGGCGGCGGTGTCGTGGTGTTCCTCGGCGTACTGGTGGCGTCGCCGCTGTTCATCGGCCGGCTCACCGCGCTGGTCGGACTGCCCGCCAGCCGGCTCGCCGGGCCGCCCGGCCGCGTCGCGGTCGCCAACGCCCGTCGCAATCCGGGCCGGACGGCGATCACGACCGCCTCGCTGATGATCGGCGTCGGGCTCATGGCCATGTTCAGCATGCTGCTCGGCAGCATCAAGGAGACCGCGCGGGATCAGCTCGCGAGTCACTATCCGGCCGACTACGTGATCACGGCGGTACGCGACGGGAAGACCGGCGAACCGGGCCCGATTCCGACGGCGTACAGCGATTCCCTGCGGCAGCACAGCGAGCTGGCCAAGGTGGCGGTCGTCCGGGGCGCCAAGGTACGCGTCGACGGCAAAACCTTGCGCCTGGGCGCCATCGACCATCCCGACCTGCTGCCGCAGCTGCCGGCCGGACTCGCCGACGGGACGATCATCGTCGACGACAAGCAGCCCGATCCGCAGCTGACGACCTTGCGGACGGCGGCCTCCGGCGACACCACGATTCCCGGCGCGGGCCGCTTCGACGGCCTCGTGACGTGGAGTCAACTGGAGAGATTGGCCGGTCCGAGCGACGGCAGCCTCGTCCTGGTGAAGGCGGCGCCCGGGGTCGGCCCCGTCGACTCCCGGGAGATCATCGACCGCGTCAGTTCGGCGTACCCCTTGGTCGAGGTGAGCAGTGTCGCGGACCTGTCGAGCGGCCTGGAGAGCGCGGTGAACGGCCTGATCGGCCTGTTCGCGGGCCTGTTGGGCACCGCGGTCCTGATCGCGCTGTTCGGCATCGCGAACACGCTGTCGCTGTCGGTGATCGAGCGGACCCGGGAATCGGCCACATTGCGCGCGTTGGGCCTGACCCGTGGTCAACTGCGCGGCATGCTGCTCGCCGAAGCGCTGTTGATGGGGGTGGTCGGCGCGCTCGTCGGAATCGTCTTCGGCGTGGTGTATGCCCCGCTGGTGCTCGAGGCGGCCTTCCGCGACATCGAGCCCGTCATCGTGGTGCCGGTCGGCTGGCTCGTCGGCCTGGTGCTGCTGGCCGCGGTGGCGAGCTGCCTCGCCGCGGTCCTGCCCGCGCGCCGGGCCGGGCGTGGCTCGATCGTGGCCGCGATGGCCGACTGAGTTCCCTGCCGCTTCGCGCCGGATCAGGGTTCTCGGTCGAATCTTGGGGCAAGATTCGACCTGGATCCCTGATCCGGCGCCAAGTGGCGCCGCGACATCAAAGCGGCGGCCGGACCAGGCCCGACTCGTACGCGAACACGACGATCTGCACCCGGTCGCGCAGTCCGAGCTTGGTGAGCACCCGCCCGACATGCGTCTTCACGGTGGCCTCCGCGACCACCAGCTTCCCCGCGATCTCCGCGTTCGACAGGCCCTGCGCGACCGCCAGCACGACCTCACGTTCGCGATCGGTCAGCGTCTCCAGGCGTGGGTCGGCGGTCGTCACGACGAACCGGCCGGCGAAGTGGTCGAGCAGTTTGCGGGTGACGCGCGGGGCGACGACCGCGTCGCCGGCTGCGACGGCGCGGATCGCGCCGAGCAGTTCCTCCGGTGGGGCGTTCTTGAGCAGGAAACCACTCGCACCGGCCTGAAGTGCGGCGAAGGCGTCCTCGTCGGTGTCGAACGTCGTCAGGACCAGCACCTTCGGCCCGTGGGGCTGATCGGTGAGCTGCTGGGTGGCGGTCACCCCGTCGAGCACGGGCATCCGGATGTCCATGACGACGACGTCCACCGGTTCGCCCCGGCGGGCGAATTCGCGTACCTGGGCCACGGCGGCGGAGCCGTCCCCGGCGGCTCCGGCCACCTCGATGTCCGGCTGCGACGACAGGATCATCTCCAACCCGGTACGCACCAACGGCTGGTCGTCGACGATGAGCACTCTCATGCGCGTACCCCTTCCAGCAGCGGCAGGCATGCCCGGACCTGCCAGCCGCCGGTGGGCCGGGGTCCGGCGAGCAGCGTGCCGCCGTGGACGGAGACCCGCTCGCGCATCCCGGTCAGGCCGTGCCCTTCGGTGGCGACCGCGCTGCCCTGGCCGGTGTCGGTGAGGTCGACCACGATCTCGTCACCGTCCCGTCGCAGGTCCAGGTCCACCTGGGCGTCCGGCCCGGCGTGCCGCAGCACGTTGGTCAGGCCCTCCTGCACGATCCGGTAGACCGCCAGTTCCAGCGCGGGCGCGTCGACGACGCCGACCGTGTTCGCCACGCGTACGGTCAGGCCGGCCGAGCGGGCCCCCGCGACCAGGGGATCCAGCTCGGCGAGGGTGATCCGGCGGCGGCCCGCCGGTGAGTCGCCGCTGCCCCGCAGGACGCCGACCAGCCGTCGCATGTCCTCCAGCGCGGCGCGTCCGGTCTCCGCCACCGTCGCCATCGCCTGCCGGGACTTCTCGGGATCGCCGTCCATCGCGTACCGGCCGCCGTCGGCCTGCACGACCATGACCGCGAGGCTGTGCGCGACCACGTCGTGCAGCTCACGGGCGATCGCCGCGCGCTCGTCGGCCACCGCGATGCGGGCGAGATGCTCCCGTTCGCGCTCCAGGCTCGCCGCGCGTTCCTCCAGACCGGCGACGTAGATGACGCGCTGCCGCACCGTGTACGCCATGAGCCACACCCCACCGCAGACGCCCACGTAGAACAGCGGCATCTGCCACCAGTGCTCGGCGTCGAAGTGCCGGGCGACCTCGATGACGATCCCGATGACCACGACCAATCCGGCGATCAGCCCGCCGCGCAGCGTCTTGCTGTACTTGACCGCGCTGTACATGCCGATGAGCACGGCGAGGTCGTAGGGGAGCGGGTCGAACTTCGGCCCCCAGAAGAGCACCTGCGTCAGGGCGACGGCGGCGATGACGCCCATGCTCCAGAGCGGGCGCTTCCGCCGGACCAGCAGGGCGGCCGCCATGATCAGGCCGAGCCACATCAGCGCCCGCGGCGTCTGCCGGAGGAAGATCGGCAAGGTGGCCAGGCCGGCGACGCCCGCCGCGACGAACACGTCGAACGCCAGGGACCTCGGGTTCCGCATGCCCGCCAGGATATCCGGCGGCTATCTCCTGACCGATATGTCGGAGATCTAGGTCGCGAGCACCTGCGGACTGCTCTCCTTGATCCGCGTACGCAGCCACTGCCAGCGGTGCTGCGCCTCCTCCTGGATCGGGCGGATCGTCGCGATCAGGGCGGTGTCGCGGACGGCGAGCGCGCCCTGCAACAGGATCACCCAGGCCAGCTCGGCCTCGTGCGCGATCGGATAGAGCCGCCGCAGATCGTGCAGC
>JABFYB010000082.1 GCA_013361475.1 Hamadaea sp. | reverse complement strand
TAGACGACGAAGAGCCGTCCGCGCCCGTCGACTCCGGCGGTCAGGGCTTCTCGAACGTCGCCGTCGGCCGGGGCGGGAGTGACCGTTCCCAGGTCCACGCTCGCGCCCGCGCGACACGAATCGTCCGCACACCGGATCAGCGTCAGTCGCCGATCGCCGGAGGTTCCGTCCGGGGTGGCCTTGGCCAGCACGATCCCACCCGACTCGGGCGCGACGACGGCGGTCACCGTGGCGTCGTTCAGCAGCTCGATCCGCCCGGCCGCCCGGCCGCCGGTGCAGTGCCGGGCGGGATCGCAGACGGTCAGCAGCCCCTGTGACAGGACGGCCACCGTGGCGTCACGACGCGTGGCGACGCCGGCCGGCGAGGTCATGACCGGCACCTCGGTGAGCCGGGTCGCTGAACAGTGATCGTCTAGGCAGTCTTCGATTCCGGCCAAGGTCACGAGCACCGGAGGGCGACCCGCCGGCCACTCGACGGCGAGCACCGAGCCGCCGTCGCGGAGTTCGTGGTGCACCCGGGTGAGCACGTGGCCGGCCACGATCGCACCGCTGACCATGGTAGGCAGCAGAAGGACGGCGACCGCCGTGATCAGGGTGGCCCGGCTCGGCCCAGCCGTCGCGCGCGGGGCGAGCTCCGGGATCGGGCGCGTACGCCGATAGATCTCCAGCAGCGTGATCGCCGGAAGCATCACCGCCGTCGCCGCGACCAGGGTGAGCAGCAGGTCCACGGCCAACCCCGTCGGCACGGACGCCGGGTGGAGGAACCGATTCGGCAGGATCACCGCGGCGACGGGCGCGACGACCCCGAAGGCGAACAGGACGCCCATGTCCCAGCGTTTGCCGCGCAGTTCGGCGTAGGTGGCCAAGGAGGCGAACCCGGCCCGTTCGACGACCGCGACGGTGGCGGAGAGGGCGAAGTTGGTCGCGACTCCGATGAGGATGATCGCGACGACGGTCACGACGAACACCACGACCAGGGGTTCGCCGGGGAGGAGCAGGCCGGTCAGGACTCCGCAGATGATCAGCGGCACCACGTACGCCGCCACTCCGGTCAAGGCGACCGGCAGCGCGTGCAGCGCCCGGCGCAGCGGCCGGGGGCCGCCGTCGAGCATGGCCACTCCGGTCAGCACCGTGATCACCCAGCCGAGCCCGAGGACGATCGTGATGAACCAGTCGTCCCGGCCGAAGGTCAGCACACCGTCGGCCACCCGGGCGTCGGCGTCGGCGAGCACATGCCACCCCGTACGCACCAGCAGCAGGACGACCACCGCCGGGGCCAGTCGCAACGCACGCATGGCCGACAGCGTAGGGGCTGGCTGCCGAACCTGCAGATCACGGTTGTGCCGGCCAATCCGCTCGGGGAAGCATGCACAACCGTGATCTGCAGCCGTCCAGCGTCAGGGGAGGGCGTTCAGGTAGGGCTCGTGGCTGTTCATGAACTCCCAGCCGTAGTAGCGGTCCCAGTTGATCGACCAGGTCATGAGACCCCGCAACGCCGGCGAGGTTCCGCCTCGCAGGGTGTAACCGCCGCAGTTCGTTCCGCGTACCAGACAGTCCAAGGCCTGGTGGATCGCGGCGGGTGAGGTGAACCCGTTGCCCGCGCTGACCGCGGCCGGGGTGCCGAAGGCGATCTGGTCCTCGCGCAGCGCGGGGAAGGTGAAGCCGGTGCCCGCGACCGGGAATCCGGCGGCGAGCATGTCGGTCATCGCGATGTGGAAGTCCGCGCCGCCCATGGTGTGGTACTGGTTGTCCAGGCCCATGATCGGGCCGGAGTTGTAGTCCTGCACGTGCAGGACGGTGATGTCGTTGCGCAGCGCGTAGATCACCGGCAGGTAGGCGCCGGCGCGGCGGTCGCAGCCCGCGCAGTTGCCGCCGTAGAACTGGTAGCCGAGCTGCACGAAGAAGGTCTCGGGCGCCATGGTCAGCACGAAGCCGGAACCGTAGCGGCTCTTCAGCGTGCGCAGCGCCGAGATGAGGTTGACGATGACCGGTGTGGTCGGGCTGGCCACGTTGTTGTCACCCGCGTTGAGGGTGAGCGAATGGCCTTCGAAGTCGACGTCGAGCCCGTCGAGTCCGTAGCGGTCGATGATGGCGCTCACGGAGCTGACGAAGGTGTCCCGGGCGCCGGTCGTGGTGAGCTGGACCTGGCCGTTCTGCCCGCCGATGGACAGCAGCACCTTCTTGCCCGCGGCCTGCTTGGCCCGGATGGCCGCGATGAACTGCGCCTCGGTCTCGACGCCCGGGCATTCGCTGACCGGGCACAGCTGGAAGCGGATGTCACCCGAGGTCACCGAGGTCGGCTCGCCGAAGGCCAGGTTGATGATGTCCCAGGCGTCCGGCACGTCGGCCATCTTCAGGTACCCGGACCCGTTCGCGAAGCTCGCGTGGAGATAGCCGATCAGCGCGTGTCGCGGCAGGCCGGTGGAGCATCCGGTGGTCGTGCCGCTCACGGTCGCGCTCTTCGCGCTCTCGCCGTTCGAGTTGTACGCCGAAACGCTGTAACTGTGACTGCTGCAAGCGCTCAGGCTCCCCACGGTCGC
Organism: Hamadaea sp.; assembly: GCA_013361475.1. GTDB lineage: Bacteria > Actinomycetota > Actinomycetes > Mycobacteriales > Micromonosporaceae > Hamadaea. Next base: position 20,577 of record JABFYB010000082.1, on the reverse strand, counting down.
CGTCGTGCCGCTGACGGTGGTGACGAGCGTGGTGCCCTCGTAGACCCGGTATCCGGTCGCGCCGGCCGATGCCGTCCAGCCCAGGGAGAGGGAGTTCGTGGTGGAGCCGGTGATGGACAGTCCACTGGGGACGGGCGGAACCGTGGTGCAGCCCGTGGTCGTGGCGCTCGTGCCGCCGCTCTTGGCGCTCTCGCCGACCGAGTTGTACGCCGCGACGGTGTAGGTGTGGCTCGTGCACTTGGTCAGCCCGCTGATCGTGGCGCTGGTCCCCGTGACCGTCGTGACCAGGGTGCTGCCTTCGTAGACCCGGTACCCGGTGACCGTGCCCGAGGCCGCGCCCCAGGACAGGGCGATCGAAGTGTCGGTGACCGTGCCGGTTGAGGGGGCGCCGGGCGTACCGGGGACGCTGGAGCCGCCCGGGCCGTCGAGGGAGATGTCGTCGGCGTAGTAGGTGCCCTGGCCGTACCAGCCGTGGGTGAACACCTGCACGCTCGTCTGCGACGCCGTCGTCGTGAAGGCCACCGTGAGCTGCGTGTACGCCGCGGCGGACGGCGTCCACGTCGACGCGCCGCCGACGATGCCGAGGTAGACGTAGTTTCCGCGCACCCACCCGGTGAGCGAGTACGCCGTGTTGGGCAGCACGGCGACGGTCTGCGTGCACTGCGCGTTGTCCGACGCCGAGGCCGCGCCGGCGAGCGCCTTGGCGCCACTGTGGACGGGCGTGCTCACCACCGAGCCCGAGCCGCAGCTCCAGGGGCTGAGGGCTCCGCTTTCGAAGCCCGGATTGGCGAGCAGGTTCGCCGCGTACGCCGGGGTGCTGACCGACACCGTCGCCCCCAGAACGGCGAGGACCCCCGCAACCGCGATAGATCGAAGCTTCTTCATCCGATAATTATTAGTAAACCTTACTGAGAATGTAAATGCCTGACTGATGCGGCGGTTCGGCTCCGAATGTCGGGGGGCCTCGGCAGAATGCCGTCACATGGAGCTTTCGATTCCAGACACATTCCGTGGCGAAGTGGTTCGGCCGGCCGACTCCGCATACGACGAGCTGCGGCAGGTCGTCGCGGGCGATGTCGACCGGCGGCCCGCGGTCATCCTGCGACCGGTCGACGCCGACGACGTGGCGACCGCCCTCGCCGTGGCCCGCGAGTCGGGGCTGCCGCTGGCGGTGCGGTGCGGCGGGCACAGCGGTGCCGGGCACAGCGCGGTCGACGACGGCATCGTCCTCGACGTACGCACACTGAAGTCCTTGGAGATCGACGCGGACGGCAAGACGGCGTGGGCCGGCTCAGGCCTGACCGCTGGGGAATACACCGAGGCGGTCGGTCAGCACGGATTCGCCACCGGGTTCGGCGACACGGGCTCCGTCGGGATCGGCGGCATCACCGTCGGCGGCGGGATCGGTTTCCTCGCGCGCAAATACGGCCTGACCATCGACAACCTGCTCGCGGCCGAGGTGGTCACCGCCGACGGCCGGATCCTGCGGGTGGACGCCGAGAACCATCCGGAGCTGTTCTGGGCGATCCGGGGCGGCGGCGGCAACTTCGGTGTCGTCACGAAGTTCCACTACCGCCTGCACGAGCTCGGCGACTTCGTCGGCGGCATGCTCATGCAGCCCGCGACGCCCGAGGTGATCACGGGCGCGATCGCGATCACCTCGGCCGCGCCGGAGGAGCTGTCGGCCATCATCAACGTGATGACCGCGCCGCCCGCGCCGTTCATCCCGGAAGAAGTGCGTGGCCGACTCGTGGTGATGACCCTGCTCGGGTGGGCCGGCCCAGCCGACGGCGCGGAGCAGATCCTCGGCCCGCTGCGGGCGCTGGCCACCCCGATCATGGACTCCGTCCGGCCGATGGCATACGCCGAGATGTTCCCGCCGGAGGAAGCGTCCTTTCGCCCGACCGCGGTCGGCGAGAACATGTTCGTCGACTCGCTGGACGGCGCGGCCGTCGACACGATCCTCAAACAGCTCACGGAGTGCGACGCGCCGATGCGGGTCACCCAGATCCGGCCGCTCGGCGGGGCGGTGGCCCGCGTTCCGGCCGACGCGACCGCGTTCGCCCACCGGGACGCGGCATACATGGTCAACCTGGCGGCCTTGTACACCAGCCCGGCCGACCGGATCGCCAAGCACGAGTGGGTCACGGCGTTCCGGGACCAGCTCGAAACCGGTACGCCCCGGGCGTACGTCGGGTTCGTGAGTGACGAGGACAACCCGGACCGGGTGCGGGCCGCGTACCCGGGGGCGACCTTCGACCGTCTCGTGGCCGCCAAGCGTCAGTACGACCCGGAGAACCTGTTCCGGCGCAACCAGAACATCCCACCCGCCTGACCCGTCACGCTGCTCGCGCTTTCGGGCGCTGCCCTTTTAGGCGCTGGATCAGGGTTCTCGGTCGAATCTTGACCCAAGATTCGACCCGGATCCCTGATCCAGCCCCTCGCAGTGGGAGCCCTTCGCGGCGGGAGAGCCCCTCGCGGCGGGAGAGTCGCGCGAGCCCGAGGCCGCCGGGGTGCCCGAGGCCCCCGGGGTGCGCGGAGTCGGCGCGGCTCAGCCGCCGGAGTCGTCGTGCTCGGCGTCCTCGGGCACCGCGTCCGAGTCGCGGTCGTCGAGCCAGCCGTAGGGGAGCACGACCTTGGCGGGCGAGTTCGTGCGGCCGCGCGGCTGCCCGAGGTTGGCCTCCGGGAAGGGCGCGGCGAAGTCGAGCTTGCCGAGGAGGTCGTCGAGTTCCATGAGCGACGACGACATCGCCATCGCCTGCCGCAGCTGCGGCCCGACCGGGAAGCCCTTGAGGTACCACGCGACGTGCTTGCGGAAGTCGGTGACCGCCTCCCGCTCGGCGCCCCACCAGTGGACGAGCAGTTCCGCGTGGCGGCGCATCACGTTCGCGACCTCGCCGAGGGTGGGCATCACCCGTGGCGGCGCCGGCACACCGGCGGCGTGCGCCCGGAAGGCGGCTTCGAGATCGGCGAACAACCAGGGACGGCCGAGGCAGCCGCGGCCGACGACGACTCCGTCACAGCCGGTCTCGCGGACCATCCGCAGCGCGTCGTCGCCCTCCCAGATGTCGCCGTTGCCGAGCACCGGGACGTCGAGCGCCTCCTTGAGGGTGGCGATCGCCTCCCAGTCGGCCTGCCCGGAGTACCGCTGAGCAGCGGTACGCGCGTGCAGCGCCACCCACTTCGCCCCGGCGTCCTGGGCGATGAGTCCCGCCTCGACGTAGGTCAGGTGGTCGTCGTCGATGCCCTTACGCATCTTCACGGTGACCGGTATGCCGGCCGGAGCGGCGGCGTCCACCGCGGCCTTGACGATCGACCCGAAGAGGCGACGCTTCCAGGGGATGGCCGAGCCGCCGCCCTTGGAGGTGATCTTCTTGACCGAGCAGCCGAAGTTGAGGTCGATGTGGTCGGCCAGGTTCTCGTCGACCACCCGGCGGACGGCCTTGGCGGTGATCTCCGGGTCGACCCCGTAGAGCTGCATGCTGCGCGGGCTCTCGTCCGGCGCGAACTCGATCATCTTCTCGGTCTTCGGGTTGCGCACCGCGAGCGCGACCGTGGTGATCATCTCGCAGACGTAGATCCCCCCGCCCTGCTCACGGCAGAGCTGGCGGAACGCCACGTTGGTGATTCCCGCCATCGGGGCGAGCACCACGGGCGGATCCACCGGATAGGGGCCGAGCCGCAAGGTCACGTCACCAAGAATCCCACACGCGTACGCCTTCCCCGCAAGTGACGGCGCTTACGCTGGCCGCATGACCTCGCTCGCATGTGACCTGGCGCAGGGTGTGATCCCCGCCGAGCCGGACGGCCGTACGCTCGTCGCCGTCTTCGCCTCGCCGGTCGCGGAGTTCCTCCTGCACTTCGGCCGGGATCTGGGGTACCGGACCGTGCTCGTCGAACCCGATCTGGCCCGGATCGGCGGCACTCATCAGCTGGCGAGCAGCGTCGACCCGTCGTTCGCCGACGCGACGGCCGACGTCGTGGTGACCGATCACGATCGCCCGGAGTTGGGCAAGATCCTCCAGGCGGCGCTGGACACCCCGGCCCGGTGGATCGGGGTGATGGGCAGCGTCCACCATGCCGCTCAGCACGTTCCCGCGCTGACCGAGCTCGGCGTCGAGCCGGACCGGATCGCTCGCGTACGCCGCCCGATCGGGCTCAACATCGGCTCGAAGACGCCGGCCGAGATCGCGATCTCGACACTGGCCGGGTTGATCGCCGACCGTAACGGGCGCCCGGGCGGCTTCGCCTTCTAGCCCTGATCTCCCCAGCATCCCGCCGGATATACAAGCAGATCAGGGATACGCAGGCTCTGGGTGCCCAAGAATGCCTGCGTATCCCTGATCTGCGGCTAAAAACGCGCGAGTGAACCGTCAGGCGGTCTTGATCGCCGACAGCTCGAACTCCAGCGTGACCTTCTCGCTGACGAGGACGCCACCGGCCTCCAGCGCGGCGTTCCAGTTCACGTTCCAGTCCTTGCGGTTGACCGTGACGGAGCCCTCGAAGCCGACCCGGGTGTTGCCCCACGGGTCCTTGACCGCGCCCTCGAACGAGAACGGGACGGTGACGGGCTTGGTCACGTCCTTGATCGTGAGGTCGCCGGTCAGCTCGAACGTGGTGTCGTCCACCTGGCGCGCGGAGGTCGAGACGAACTTGATCTCCGGGTAGGTCTCCATGTCGAAGAAGTCGTTGCTGCGCAGGTGGCCGTCGCGCTGCTCGTTGCGCGTGTCGATGCTCTTCGCCTGGATCGTGACGGCGACCTGGGACTTCTCGGGGTTCGTCCCGTCCAGGTAGCCGGTGCCCTCGAACTCGTTGAACGCGCCGCGCACCTTGGTCACCATCGCGTGGCGAGCGGTGAAGCCGATGCGCGAGTGGGACGGGTCGAGGGCGTACTGTCCGGTCAGCTCGGCGAGGGAAGCGGTAGCGGTGGTCATTGCATCTCCTTGATAGTTGAACTCTCAACCAACGGGTTACAGCTTACCGAAGGTGTTTGAATCGTCAACTATTCCCACGCGGTCGGTCACATGTGAGCTACGCCACACGTACCCACTCGAACCGGTCCTCAGCCGCCGGAACCGCGGCGAAGTCGTACCGAACGCCGTCTCGCCGCAGTGCGACCAGGGAGACCGAGCTGCTGCCCCAGATCTCGTTCTCGCCGAACTCCCGCCGCACGAGCAGCGCCCGCGCGTCCGCGCGAGCCAGCCCGGCCCCGGTGAGCAGCGGCAACCACTCGGCCCAGGCCGCGTCCACCGGCCCGTCGCCCGGTTCCGGCCGCGTGGCCGCCAGGCGCGGGCGGAAGAACTCTAGCCGCTGCCGGATGTCGGTGACGGCCAGCTCGGGCGCGTCCCGCTCGCGCGTCCCGTCCAGGCCCATGTTCGTGACGACGTGCAGGCCCGCGGACAGCTCCTGGCCGTCGAGGTCGCGGCCGTCCCACGACCACAGGTGTACGCCGAGAGCAGTGGCCCGGACGAGATGGAACGGGTCGTAGTGCACCGGATCGGTCAGGGGCGCCCCGAGCGGGAGGTCGCCGCGGGAGCGGCGGCCGTCCGCGCCGGCCATCGGCCCGAAGCCGTTGAGCACGCAGGACACCGACGGCTGCGCCGGGTCGACGGCCAGCCAGGTCCCGCCGGCCCGCAGATCCTGACCGCCGAGGACGCCCGGCCGATCCGGCCAGTACGCCCCGGGAAACCGCCACGGTCGCTGAAGATATTCGTCGCGTACGCCGACGAGGAGCAGTGGAACCGTCGAGTCAGGGTCGAAGCTGACGATGACGGTGCACATCAGAAGGCCAGGAGGTCGTCGAAGCCGTCCTGGGCGAGCTTCTCCAGCGTGTCGAGGGCCAGTTCGGCCTGGGCGGCCGCGTCCGGATCGCGCTCGGTCAAGCCGCTGGCGGCGTACTCGTCCTCGTCGAGCCGCAGGATCTTCGTCCCGTCGGCCGACCGCCACAGGTCGAGGTCGAGGTCCTCGGCCACCACCGAGTCGCCGTCCACGACCGCCGGCCGGCAGACGTCGCAATACCAGCCCTTGCGTACGCCGTCGGCCGCGACGACCTCCTTCACCGAGTACCACCGGTCGCGCCAGTAATGCTCGGTGAAGACGTCTCCGGGCTCGAACCAGACGTACCCCAGATCCTTCGGGTCGTCGCCGGCGAACTCGGCGCGGACGGCGAGGTGGGTGCCGTCGTCGCCGACCACCGTCGCGGCGTACGACAGCTTCTCGCGGCCGTATTTGACCAACCGAACCATGACTTCCCGACCCGGAGTGAGCGCCATGATCCGAAGGCTACTCGTCCCCGGACCCGGCCCCGGCGGCGCTCGTCCGGCGGACATAGTTAACGGTCGAACTTTCGCCGTGCCCCCGATACGCTCACCGGGTGTCGGAGTCGGCGTTCACCGTCTGGGGTGGAATCTTCGCCGCCGCTCTGCTCGCGGTCGCCGCGCTCGCCCTGCTCCTGTCGAGCGGTGCGGCCGTACGCAAGCCGCCCCCCGACTGCCGGGCACTGGTCGAGGAGGCCCGCGAGCTGGAGGAGATCGCCGCGGCGGCGTTCACCAAGGCGCTGGCGGCGGCGGACACGGCCGCCCGGACGAGCGTCGAACTCGAGAACGCGGAGAACCACCGCGACGACTGCGATCGGCTCCAGGTCACGGCCGCGCACGCGCTGGCCGACGCCCTCCAACGGCTGTCCCTTGACGAGGGAACCGTGTCCGCCCGCGAACCGGTCGGCGAGGCGTCCCGCGCGGCGATGGTCGCGTACCGGCAAGGGGTCATCTCCGTGGAGCAACTGCAGACCCTCTGGCAGCAGATCGACGGCTGGGACGCGACCCACGAGGAGCAGTCGCACGAACTCACCCGGCTTCGGGCCGACGACGTCGAGGCCCGACGCCGGTACGACGCCGCCGCCCTGCTGGAGCGCTCGGCGCGGCAGGCGTACGAGATCGCGCAGGTCGCCGCCCGCGCGCTGACCGACGAGGCGGCCGAGGCGGCCGGGGAGGCGCAGCAGGCCCGGATCGCCGCCCAGGACTGCCTCCGGCGGCCGGGCCGCCGCTGACCCGCCGTTGATCATGGTCTTTCCGGTCGTGACACACCGGTGAGACCGCAGTTAACTCCATGATCAACGGGTCGAGGCGGGGTGGGTGAGGAGGGCGAGGCCGTCGTCTTCGGCGCGGACCTGCCAGCCCAGGCGGGCGTAGAACGCCATGGTCGCGGTGGCGGCCGTCCGGGTGACGAGCCACGCGGGCGAACCGTCGACGATCGTCGTGAGCAGGGTCCGGCCGAGTCCGCCGCCCCGGGCGTCAGGGCGTACGGCGAGTTCGACGACCTCGACGGTGCCGGCCAGGTCGTCGACGACCGTCCCGAACCGGTCGCGGAGCATGCCGTAGAAGCCGTTCGACGGCACCGGGGCCGGGGTGCGTACGCGGAAAGCGAAACCGGCGATCCCGGAACCGTCCCGCGCCCAGGCCGCGAGGAATCCGTCGCGGGCGGTCCAGTCGGGCACCGACGCCACGAAGGTACGCACCTGGTCGTCGGATTCGTCCCAGGGTGGACCGGCGAACGCGGCGCTGTAGACGTCGGCCAGGTCGTCGAGGGCGGCCAGGAACGGGGCGGGTTCGGCGTACTCCACCGGAGGGTGCGGCATCCCGTGATCTTAAGAGCCGGAAAACAACGTTGCGGGGGTGAAGATCGCGTGGGTAGATTCGCACGTACACGGGAAAGGAGGTGGTCCAGCTGTATAGCAATGGGACTCGTGAGGTGGCTGTCCGCTAGCCGCTGTCCTTGACTGCTTCGTCAGGGCCGTGTGACAACGGTGTGGCGAATACCAGGCAGCTACCCGACCCCCAGGGCTTTCCGGCTCAGTCCAGCCGGTCCGCATCAGGCGGAACCCTGGGGGTCGCACCATTTCCGGCGTACTTTCGCCGACCGGTCAGGCGGGCGGGCCCGGGATCAGGGCCGCGCGGGTGATCAGGTCCCGCAGCCACAATCCCCGTCGCCACTGGGTCAGGCGGCTGACCCGCCCGGCCATGGCCGCGATCTTCTGTGTCGGCCTGCGGCGCAGCGCGTCGAATCGAGCCAGCCCGGCGGCGACGTCCTCCGTCCGCAGACAGTCGGCCAGCGCCGCCGCGTCGATCAGCGTCTGGCACGCGCCCTGCCCGAGGTCCGGGGTCATCGCGTGGGCGGCGTCGCCGATCAGCACCGTGTTGCCGACCACATAGGACGGCAGCGGCGGGTCGAGGTGGCTGAGGTCGTGGTGCAGCACCTCGGTCTCCGCGTACCGGCTCAGGATGGTGGGGATCGGCTCGGGCCAGTCGCCGAAGACGTGACGCAACTCGGTCAGCTCGTCCGCCGGCCGGTAGCCTTGGGGCACCGTCAGCACGGCGTACCAGTTGGTCTTGCCGGGTTCCTGCGGCGTGACGCCGAACTTGACGCCGCGCCCCCAGAATTCGCCGCCCGCGGCCAGATCGAGATCCGTGACGCCGCGCCAGACCGAGGCCCCCGCGTAGCGCAACCGGTGGTCCGGGAAGAGGGCCGCGCGGGCCCTGCTGTTCGCGCCGTCCGCGACCACCACCAAGGGATACGCCTGACGCAGCGCGTCGAGCTCGGTGACGGGCTCGCCGAAGCGCACGACGCCGTCGGGCACCGCCTCGGCCAGTACGCGCAGCAGCGTCGGCCGGGACAGCAGGTAGACGGGTTCGCCCTGCTTGCGGGCGAGCCGTTCGACGTCGAGCGTGGCGATCAGGGAGCCGTCGTTCCGCCGGAGGTGGCCGTTGGCCTGCGGCCGGCCGGCGGCCCGAGCGGCGACGCCGACGCCGAGCTGGTCGAGCGCCCGCATGGCCGACGGCCACATGCCCAGACCGGTCCCCGTCTTGGGCAGGTCGTCGGCCCGTTCGAAGACGGTGACCTGCCACCCTTCGCCGATCAAGCCGATCGCGGTCGCGAGGCCGCCGATGCCGCCGCCGACGATCGCCGCTGTTCTGGTCATGCCCCGACCGTACTACATCTGTAGTGGTCCTGACTACAGGTGTAGTGTTCGGTTGTGAGTGATCGCCGTACGCAGCTGCTCGACGCCGCGATTCAAGTACTGGGCACCCGGGGACTCCGGCAGTTGACGCACCGGACGGTCGATGCGGAGGCCGGACTGCCGGAGGGCTCGGCGTCCAACCACTTCCGTACGCGGGAAGCCCTGATCAGCGGGGTGCTCGACCGGCTCGTCGACCGGGAGACCGAACTATGGGGCCGGCTTGGGGGCGCGCGGCCACTGGACGCGGAGGGCCTGGCGACCGCGGCCGGGGCGATGATCACGGAGCTGGCCGGCCCGGGCCGGGCCGTCACGCTCGCCCGGTACGCCATCTTCCACGAGGCGGCGTTCAACCCTGACCTGCAGCGACGGATCGCCTCGAATCGAGACCGGCTGGCGGCGTGGGGCGTGCCTCTGGTGGCGGCGCTCGGCTCGGCCGAACCGGAGCGGCATTACCGGATGCTGCTGGACCTCGTCGACGGGCTGCTGCTGAATCAGCTCGCCAGCCCGACCTCCACCTTCGACCCCGCCTCCTCCATCCGAACCCTCCTCTTCGCGCTGGATCAGGGTTCTCGGTCGAATCTTGGGACAAGATTCGACCGAGAACCCTGATCTCGTGGCGTGGGTTGGGCGTCAGGCGGGGAGGCGTACGACGTTGTAGGTCACGTCCGGCGCCGGGTCGACGTCGAACCGGGCGTTCACGGCGTACACGTACGGGCCGAAGAGCGCGATGGTCGCCGGGACCTGTAGGCGCGGATCGGTGATCTCGTCGATCAGCTCCGCCCGGCCCCGGCCGAGCGCGAACTTCGCGATGATGTTGTCGGAGTTGCGGCAGATGTAGAGCGTCCGGCCACGCCGGATCATCCCGTCCCCATTGAGGACGCTGGCTCCGCCGAGGTCGACCTGGGTGGCCGTGCCCCGGCGGGGGTCGAAGGCGAACAGCCGCCCGGCGACCATCTGCACGATGAGCAGCTGCCGCCCGTCCGGGGTCGTCTCGATGCCGTTGTTGAAGGCGTCCGTCTCGCCGAGCCCGCCCGGCAGCGTGATCGCGTACGCCGCCGACGGGTCGGGCAGCCGTCCGCCGGGACCGAGCGGCACGACGAAGAGCTGGTCGCTGGGGGAGTCGGTGAAGTAGACGGCGTCCTCGGTCACGATCGCGTCGTTCACGAAGCCGCCGCCGAACTGGTATTCGGCGAGCTGAGCGCCGGTGATCGCGTCGTAGACGATCGCCCCGCCGTTCGGGCCCGTGCAGGCCCAGATCCGGTGGTGGCGGTCGATCTCCAGGCCGATCAGGTGGCCGTCGGCCGGTCCCGGGATGAACACGCCACCCCGTCCGGTCAGCAGACTGCCCCGGTAGATCGAGCCGGTCGCGATGGAGCCGACGTAGAAGTGAGTGCCCGAGACCGCGATCCCTTCGGGATTCCAGCCGTCGGGCAGGTCGATGACCTCCGGCAGGGTGGCGGATCCGCCGGCGGCGTGGGCGGGTGTCCCGCCGAGCAGCCCGGCCAGCGGGGCGGCCGCGAGCGCGGTCACCATCGTCCTTCTGCGCATGGATAGTCCTCCTTGGACGGCGGACCCCGTGCCCGCCGCCAAGGAAACCCATTGGCCCGGCGAAATGGTTGTCAGTCGCTGAAGACGAGCCCTTCGGCGTGCGCGGTGACCTCGGCCGGGGTCGGTGGGGTCAGCAGATATCCGGTGATCACGTCGGCCCGGGGGTCGCCACTGTCCACACACGCCTGAATCGCCGCCTGGACGTCGTACCGGGTGGAGCGCAGCTCGATGTCCGGCCCGAGCAGCGCCCAGTACGCCGTCCCCGGCTCGCCGAGGTGGTAAGGCAGGCCGACGCTGCCGGAGTTCACGCTGCGCCGCCCGGCGACCGCCCGATCGAACTGGAGGTGGGTGTGGCCGGTGACGATGACCTGCTCGGGTACGCCGGCGGACAGGTCGGCGTACCGGTCCTCGGGGGTCTCCGGCGTCACGCACTCGGTGTCCTTGCGTGGCGATCCGTGACAGAACCGGACGTCGCCCAGTCCTTCGACACCGACGACGACGGTGAAGGGAAAGGTCTCCAGGAAGTCGATCGCTTCGGCCGAATGCTGCCGCGGCATCCAGACGTCGCGCTCGCCGGCCGGTTCGCGGCCCTGGCGGGCCAGTTCGTAGACGGCCCGGTCGGCGTTTCCGCGTACGCACACCGCTCGGTCGCCGAGCGCCCGGATGAGGTCGACCGTCAGCTGTGGTTCCGGTCCCCAGGTGACGTCGCCGGGGAAGACGACCAGGTCGGCCGCCTGAACGTCCGGTTCCGCCAGCACTGCCCGGAGGGCGGGGACGTTGCCGTGGACGTCGGCGAGGACGGCGACTCGGCGTACCGGTCCGTAGCGGGGTGTCATACCGCGATGATGCCGTGTGACGGGCATTGACGCGAACCTGTCCAGGGAGAAGACTTCTGACCTCAGTGGACAGAGAGGCGGCCCCGGAGCCATGCGTAAACGTTTGCTGATCAGCGCCGGAGCCGCCCTGGTCGGCGTCCTGCTCCTGACCGGAGCCGGGGTGGCGGCCTGCTCGGTCGCGACGCGAGACACCGCCTCGACCGCTCAGGGCACGGGCGCCGAGGGCACCGAGGCCGGGCTCGACGCGTCGGCGGCTCCCAGCGGGAGTGCGAGCGCCACCACCTCGGCCAGTCCCAGCGTCGTCCCCGCGACCAACTGCGGCCGGTACGCCTTCACGAAACCGTCCACGAGCACGCTGCGCGCGTCCAAGAAGAAGGCGTTCGCCTTCTACTTCCCGCCCTATCCGATCTCGATCGACAACAAGGACCCCGGAAGTGACTACTGGGCCAAGTGGACGACCGAGGCGGACCGGCTCGCCAGCGGCACGAAGCAGGGCGAGGAGACGCTGGACCGGCCGCTGACCCGAGCACCTTTGTCCGGCAACTGGCGGCAGAAGGACTTCGAGACCGAGATCCGCCAGGCGATCGACATGGGGCTCGACGGGTTCATCTGGGAGTACCACAGCGTCAGCTCGGACGCCCGCTGGACGCAGCTACCCGTGATGCTGGCGGCGGCGAAGGCGGTGGATCCCGGCTTCCGCATCATGCTCAGCCCCGATCTTCAGCAGGGCGCCAACACGACTCAGGCGTCGATCGTGGCCGACGTGCTGAAGGTGAAGGGCGAATCGGCGATCTACAAGGTCGACGGGAAGATCGTGCTCGCCCCGTTCTACCCGGAGCGCGTCGCGGCCTCCTTCTGGGACGGCATCCGCACGACGTTGGCGAGCAGCGGCGTACCGAGTGTGCTGGTGCCGATCTTCCTCTCGGGCTCGCCGAACGTGCGGGCGGCCGCCTGGAACAACAGCGTCTACGGCTACTCCCTGTGGGGCAACCGATGGGTCGGCGGCGCGGACTCGGTCCGCAAGGGTGCGGTCGAGGCGCACGCCAACGGGCGCAAATACATGGCGCCGATCGCGTTCGAGGACACCCGGATCTACGACGGCCGCTATTGGGAGGCGTCGAACAGTGGCGCGCTGCGGGCCATGATGGAGAAGGCGATCGCCGGTGACGCCGACTGGCTCGCCCTGATCACCTGGAACGACTACACCGAATCGTGGATGGCCCCCTCGAAGGGGCGTGGATACGCCGTCGCCGACACGGTCGCGTACTACACGACGTGGTTCAAGACCGGCAAGAAGCCCGGCCTGGTGCGTGACGCGCTCTACTACTTCCACCGCAGCCACCGCACCGACGCGCCTTACGACACGAGCAAACAGCAGATCGCGATGCACATCCCGAACGGTGACGCGGCCTCGAACAAGGTCGAACTGCTCGCCTTCCTCAGCGCGCCCGGCAAGCTCGTGATCAAGCAGGGTGGCACGGTGTCTACCAAGGACGTCGCGGCCGCCGGGATGGTCTCGTTCACGGTCGCGATGGTGCCCGGCACCACACCCTCGTTCGAGCTGCAACGAGGCGGCAAGATCGTCCAAGCCCTGCAGAGCAAGGTGCCGATCAAGGCCAAGGTCGTCCACCAGGACATGATGTATCGGGCGGGCGGCGGGACCGCCTGCGGCGGAAAGGCTTAAGCCAGCAGGGCTTCGGCCCGGTCGGTCCGCAGGTGCAGCACCGTGCGGCCGTCGCGGCTGGTCGACACCAGCCCGGCGCCGCGCAGGACGCCCAGGTGCTGGGAGATCGCGCCCGCGGTCACCCCCAGCCGGGCGGCCAGGTCCGTCGTCGTCGCGGGCTGCGCGAGGGTCGTCAGAAGCTCCGCCCGGGTACGCCCGAGGAGCGCGGCCAGTGCGTCGGAAACGGGTTCGGGCTGCTCCCAGAGGGTGGCGACGCCGCGAGCGGGGTAGCGCAACGTGCCGGCCGCGACCGGGCGGACCGACGCGGTGACGCGCGGCCAGCAGAACACGCTCGGGCACAGGATCAGCCCGTTGCCGTTGAGCTGCACCGGCTTCTTGTCGTGCGGCGGACGCCGGGGATGGATGTGCAGTACGCCGTCGAGGAAGCGCACCTCGTCGTGCAGCCCGGCGAAGAGTCCTTCGATACCGCCCTGGGCCAGCAGCCCGGCCCGGTACGCGATGTCGGCCTCCAGCACCCGGCGCATACGCGTCCAATGTGGTGCGATCAACGCCTCGTAGCAGGCTTCGAGAGCGTCCGCCGCGAGGCGTACGCCCTCCCGGGGGTGCTCCGCCAAGCGCCGGGTCCTCGGGGTGTCGACGTGGAGCGTCCGCAGCTCTTCGCGTACCCGGGAGGCCGAAACGGCCTTGATCCGACGTAGCTCGTCGCTGAGCGCGGGCAGCCGGACATCCGGCGCGGGCAGCAGGAACCCGGGCTTGAACCGGTCGTTCGCGACCAGGTCGAGCAGCAGGTCCATGCCGGGCCCGGCGGGTAGCCGCGGCCGCGCCCACCGGGTCCACGGCAGGTGGACGGCGTGCACGCCAGGGCGTTGGAGCGCCGCGAGCGCGAAGACCGTCTCGTACGCGGGCGAGACGCCGAAGCGCACGCGGGCCAGTTCGAGCCCGTCCATCGGGATCCGCAGCGACATGGACCCAATTTAGCGCTCGCTAAATCGTGGCGGCCTCCGGCGGGCTCGCCGCAGCATCCCCGGCATGACGGCTCTTCTCGAAACCCCGGTCCGGCGCTCGCGACGCGACTGGCGCCTGCTGTGGAGCGCGGGCGCGATCTCCAGCCTGGGCGACGGCGCTTTCCTCGCCGCGCTTCCGCTGCTCGCGTCGACGATGACCACAGATCCGCAGCTCATCGCCGGGGTGACCGCCTGGGGCACGCTGCCCTGGCTGCTCGCCGCGCTTCCGGCCGGAGCCTTGGCCGATCGGCTGGACGCCCGCCGGACGCTGTCGTTCGTGCAGCTCGCCCAGGCTCTCCTGATCGGCGCGCTGGCCGTCCTCGTCATGCTGCGCTCGGGCGGCATCCTCGCCGTGTACGCCGTGGCGTTCGCGGTCGGCCTCGCGGAGACGCTGGCGAAAGTGTCCGGCCAGCGGCTGCTCCCAGTCGTCGTCGACCCGGCCGGCCTGGAGAAGGCGAACGGCCGGCAGAACGCGGCGTTGTTCGCGAACCGGCAGTTCCTCGGTCAGCCGCTGGGCGCGTTCCTCTTCTCGGTCGCCGCCGGGCTGCCGTTCTGGGTGGACGTGGCGTCCTTCCTGGTCTCGGCGTTGCTGGTCCGCTCGCTTTCGCGGAGCGCTCCCGGGGTGGCCGACCGGCGGGCGCTACGCTCCGAGATCGCGGCCGGCGTCCGGTGGCTGGCCTCGCATCCGCTGCTCCGGACGCTCTCCCTGCTGGCGGGCGTGGCCAATCTCGCCAACTTCCTCGCGATGGCGACCTTCGTGTTGTTCGTCCGGGACCGGCTCGGCGTCTCGGACGCGGCCTACGGCGTGGTCGTGGCGCTGACCGGCGTCGGCGGCGTCCTCGGGAGCTTCCTCAGCGCGCGGATCGTCGGCCGGTTCGGTGGGCGGCGTACGGTGCTGACCACGCTGTTCGTCACGCCGACGGCGATGATCGTCCTCGGCCTGTACGCCCACGACATCGTGACCCTGACGGCGTTGGCGTCGATCACGACGTTCAGCGCGTCGCTGTGGAACGTCGCCGTGATGTCGTTGCGGCAGCGCACCGTCCCGGCCGAGCTGATGGGCCGGGTCGCCAGCGTCGGCCTGCTCCTCGCCTTCGGTACGCAGCCGATCGGGGCGCTGCTCGGCGGCCTCGTCGCGGGCTGGTGGGGGCTGGCCGCCCCGTGGATCGTGGCCGGGGTGGTGCGGCTGGTCGCGGCCGTCGCCTCGCTCCGCCCGCTCACCCGCTGGCCGACCTCGGCCTGACCGGCTCCAGACGCACAAAAGCGGCTGTCTGGCCGGGAAGTTCGCCCGGACCAGACAGCCGTTGTGCCCCTCCGGATGCCCCCGTCGCTCCGCTGAGCGCCATCCGGCGTGGTCTCCCGGCATTTTCTGAGCTGCGCGCCACGTCAACTGGCGATATAGTCCTAGCTCAGATCTTCTCAACGTCAGTTGAAAACACGGAGCCTGAAGTATCGCGGGGGCAGCGCTGAAGTGTCAAGAGTTTATGTTGCAGGGCATTGCCGTAAGCTGATGTTGAGAACGGGGGTGACGATCAAGTGACGTTCGCCGATCGGCTGGATCACTTGTTCCGCACCGTGCGCCCGGCCGGCCGGGGCGAGTACACGTATGAAGAGGTCGCCGAAGCCATCCGGGCCACCGGCGTGATGATCTCCCACACGTATGTCTGGCAGCTCCGCAAGGGCAAGCGGGACAACCCGACGAAACGCCACCTCGAGGCGCTGGCCGAGTTCTTCGGGGTGCCCCCGGCGTACTTCTTCGACGACTCGGTCGCCGAGGCCACCAGAGCCCAGCTCGACCTGCTCGCCGCGATGCGGGACAGCTCGGTGCGGGCGCTCGCGCTGCGCGCGGCGGGGCTGTCGGCGTCCAGTCTGCAAGCCATTCGGGGGATGATCGAGCAGGCCCGGCGAATCGAGGGGCTACCGGCGGAACCGCCAGCTTGAGCGCCGAAAGGTTGACCGCTCCTAGGCGACTGCATGACGATGCACCAATGCGTCTACGCCGCCTGCGCAAGGAGTGCGAAGCGCGGCTGTCCGGGCTCGCGGTGCCGCGCCCGTTCGACGTGCGCGCCTTCTGCGATCAGGTGGCCGCCTGGCGAGGCCGTCCACTGCATGTGCACGAGCTGGCCGCCGAGGACGCCGCCGACCTGCCCTGCGGCATGTGGATCGCGACCGACGTGGCCGACCACGTGTTCCACGTGCCGGGCGGGAGCAGCCTGCACCGGGATCACATCGTCCTGCACGAGATCGGCCACATGCTCTTCGACCACACGGTCGCCGCCGAACCGGCGCGGGAGCCGGGCGCCCTCGACCGCCTCCTGCCCGACCTGGACCCGGCGATGGTCCGCCGGGTGCTGCGGCGGGGCGGTTACTCCACCGAGCAGGAGCAGGCGGCCGAGATGCTGGCCTCGCTCATCCTGCAGCGGGCGGCGACACCGGCGCCGGCCGGCCTCGGCGAGGTGTTCGGCCGGGCCCGCCGGGTCGACGCGGGTCTGACCGAACCCGCCGCGCGGCGGTGACCCGAGCCGATCTGATCGTCCTCGCTCTCCTGTGGAGCGTGGGCCTCATCCGGCTGGTCCGGCGACGGCCGTCGGCCCATCACCGGGTCATGACGTTCAGCCTCCTGGCCATCGCGCTGGCCGCCACCGCGCACGATCCCGTGATCGCGCAGAAGCTCGACTCGGTCACCGGCGACGCCGACGTGGCCGCGTTGGTGCGTACGCTCAGCGGCGTGGCCGCGGCCGCCTCGGTGTGGGTGTTCGCCACCGCCCTGTCCGGCCCCTCCCAGCCGCGGCCGTACTGGCGACCCCGGCTCTACCTGGTGACGGCGGCCGTCATGGTCGCCCTCACCGTTCTCTTCCTGCTCACCGTCCGGCAGCCCGGGCCGGGCACGTTCGCCGACGAGCAGTCGGGGCAGCCGACGGTGGTGCTCTACGGCGTGCTGTCCTACCTCGCGTACGCCGCCGGAGCGGGGCGCGGCGCGGTGCTCTTCTGGACCCAGGCCCGCCGCTCGGGGCGTACGCTGCTGCGCGCCGGGCTCTTCGTGCTGTGCGCTGCGGCGGGGTTCTTCCTGGCGTACGTGGGGCTGCGGACGCTCTGGCTCGTCGCCGAGCCGATCGGGCTGCGGCCGCCGGACTGGCTCGTCGTCGGCCAGCAGGGCGATCTCATGGTGGGCTTCCTGCTGCTGGCGGCCGGGTGTGCGCTGCCCGGCATCGCCGTCGCGGGGGACTACATCGCCGACTACTCCGCGCTGAATCGGCTGCATCACCTGTGGCACACCCTGCAACGGGCGGTGCCGGGGTTCGTCCTCGGGCGTACGCCGTCCCGCCTGGGCGATCACCTCAATCCGTTCAACGTCCGGATGCGTCTCTACCGGCGGGTCATCGAGATCCGCGACGCGCAGTGGAGTCTGGGCGCGCCGGTCGACGACGATCCCACGACCGAGGCGGCGCTGCTGCTCATGGCGCTGGCGGTGGCCGGGAAGTCGGCGGCGAAGGGCACCTCGAACCCCCGCGTGCGGCGTACGCGCCGGTCCGGTGCCGATCCCGGCGACGCCGTCGATCGGGAGGTCACCCACCTGCTGCACGTCGCGGAGTACTTCGCCAGCGCGTACCCGCCGTTGCTCGTCCCGGCGCAGCGGCTGCGCCCGCTAGAGGACGAGTACGGCGAAGAGCCGTTCCAGCTCGACGGCGGGATCGTCGGTGAGCCCGGTGTGCGCCGGACCGGGCTGCACGACGGTGCTGCGGGGTGAGGTGAGCCAGCGGAACCGCTCGCCCAGGGTCATCCGCCGCTCGTCGTCGCAGACCTGCTGGTAGCCGAGGAGGACCGCCTCGACGGCGTCGAGATCGGCGCCTGGATCGAGCGCACGCAGCCGGTCCGGGTCGACGTGCGTACGCACGGCGAGGAAGTCGCGGCTCCGGCAGTAGACCACCAGGCCGACGTTCATCATCTCGCCGCGTTCGATCCGGGGGACCAGCCGGATCAGGGCGTATTCGAAGGCGACCCGCGTCACGCCACACCTTCCAGCGACGGCAGCCAGGCGGCCGGCTGCTCCAGCCGGGCCAGCAGATGCGTGACGTACGCCGCCCGCGCCTCGTCCGGCGTCTCGAAGTCGGCCGTCCACGAGTGCGGGTCGACCAGCCATTCGTCCGGCACCAGCCCGAGCACCTCGGTCAGCGTCTCCGGGGTCACGAGCGGGGCCAGCGCCTCGTGCGCGCCCTCGACGTCGGACGCCTGCCCGGCCAGCGCGTGATCGGCGGCTTTGAACGGCCGGAGCACGGCGTTGGCCGCGCTCGCCCAGTTGTGGTGGAAGTAGAGGCTCGCGCCGTGGTCGATGAGCCAGAGCGAACCGTGCCACATGAGCAGGTTCGGGTTCCGCCACGTGCGATCGACGTTCTCCACCAGCGCGTCGAGCCACACCACGCGGGCGGCGAGGCCGGCGTCGACCTTGTGCACGCGCGGATCGAAGCCGAGCGAACCGGGCAGGAAGTCCATCCCGAGGTTCAGCCCAGCGCTGTTGAGCAGCAGTTCCTGCACCTCGGGGTCGGGTTCGGCCCGGCCGAGCACCTCGCCGAACTCCACCCGGGCCAGCTCCGGCATGGGCAGGCCGAGGCGACGGGCCAGTTCGCCCACCACGACCTCGGCGATCAGCGCTTTCGGGCCCTGCCCGGCACCGCGGAACTTGACGACGTAGGTGCCGAGATCGTCGGCTTCGACGACGCCGGGGAGGGAGCCGCCCTCGCGCAGCGGGGTCACGTACCGCAGCGCGGTGACCGAGGGAAGGTGCATGACGAACAGCGTACGGGTTGCGTGGTTCTGCCCGGTGGAGCGTGCCCACGGACTACTATGAACTGGACAAGCGTCAATATATGTGCCATTTCTCACGAGCGGTTTCGACACGCTCGGAACGAGGAATACCGTGCGGCCTAAGTGAGCGTTCAGGTTTTACCGGCCGACCGGGAGGTCAGGGATGACCGATAAGTATGTCTATGCGTTCGCGGAAGGCAACAAGGACCTCAAGGATCTCCTCGGCGGCAAGGGTGCCAACCTCGCCGAGATGACGAACCTCGGGCTCCCCGTGCCGCCGGGGTTCACCATCACGACCGAGGCCTGCCGGGCGTACCTGCGTGACGGCAAGACCCCGGAGTCCCTGGACGCCGAGATCACCGAGCACCTCGCCGCGTTGGAGCAGGCCATGGGCAAGAAGCTCGGCGATCCCGAGGACCCCCTGCTCGTCTCGGTACGCTCCGGCGCCAAGTTCTCCATGCCCGGCATGATGGAGACCGTCCTCAACGTGGGGCTGACCGATGCCAGCGTGCCCGGCCTCGCCCGGCAGTCGGGCAACGTCCGGTTCGCCTGGGACTCCTACCGCCGCCTGATCCAGATGTTCGGCAAGACCGTCTGCGACGTTCCTGGGGACGCCTTCGAACAGGCCCTCGACGCCGCCAAACGAGTCAAGGGCGCGCACGCCGACGTCGACCTCGACGCCGACGACCTCCAGTCGCTCGTCGACGCGTACAAGCGGATCTTCAAGCAGCACACGGGCCGTGACTTTCCCCAGGAGCCGCGCGAGCAGATGGAGCTGGCGATCCGCGCCGTGTTCGAGTCGTGGAACGCCGAGCGCGCGATCCTCTACCGCCGCCAGGAGCGGATCCCGGGCGACCTCGGCACCGCGGTGAACGTGGTGGCGATGGTCTTCGGCAACCTCGGCGACGACTCCGGGACCGGCGTGGCCTTCACCCGGGACCCCGCGACCGGCGAGACCGGCGTCTACGGCGACTACCTGCCGAACGCGCAGGGCGAAGACGTCGTCGCGGGCATCCGCAACACCATCCCGCTCCAGGACCTGGAGGGGCTCGACCCCACGAGCTTCACCGAGCTGATGCGGATCATGTCGGTGCTCGAAGGCCACTACAAGGACCTGTGCGACATCGAGTTCACCATCGAACGCGGCAAGCTCTGGATGCTGCAGACCCGAGTCGGCAAGCGGACGGCGGCCGCGGCCTTCATCATCGCCGGACAGCTGGTCGACGAGGGCGTGATCGACTCCGACGAGGCGCTGCGGCGGGTCACCGGGGCGCAGCTCATGCAGCTGATGTTCCCGACCTTCGCGAAGACCGACGCCGAACCGCTGGCCAAGGGCATCGCGGCCTCCCCGGGCGCGGCGGTCGGCAAGGCGGTCTTCGACTCCGCCCGGGCCGCCGAACGGGCGGCGAACGGCGACAAGGTCATCCTCGTGCGCCGCGAGACCAATCCCGACGATCTGCCCGGCATGATCGCCGCCGCCGGCATCCTGACCAGCCGGGGCGGCAAGACGAGTCACGCCGCCGTCGTGGCCCGCGGCATGGGGCGGACCTGCGTCTGCGGCGCGGAGTCGCTCGACGTCACCGACGACAGCTTCAAGGTCGGCACCACGACCGTCCGCGAGGGCGACGTCATCTCCATCGACGGCACCACCGGCAAGGTCTACCTCGGCGAGATCCCGGTCGAGCC
>JABFYB010000068.1 GCA_013361475.1 Hamadaea sp. | reverse complement strand
GATCCAGGAACTCCATCACCGCCGTGTTGAGCTTGATACGCCGGCTGCTGAACAGTCCGCCTTGGCAGACGAGACATGTGCGATTTCAGGCCGGTTGGCGGCGACATTCGCCCTGTGTGTGCGCGAAACGGCCACTGAAAGCACACCGAGGGAGAATGATCACCGGAAACGGGCCGAGATCGCACACCACGGGCACACACCAGGCCGATCGGACCGATGCGCCTCGCCGGCCCCGACTTCGCCGGCCTCATGTCCGGGGTGGTGACCGGCATCATCGACGTCGCCTGGGTCGCGCGGCTCGGCGCGGGCGCGGCCGCACGCACCGGCTTCCGCGTCCGTCGGGCCGGGCTGAACCGGTTCTGGAGCTTGAAGGCCCGTCCGCAAACCCTCCTCCGAAGACGCTGAGCCGGATCGTGGCGACAGATCACAGGCCACGGCGGACGGGCCGCGTTCAGAAGCGGAGTTTTAAATGCGGTGGTAGCTCCAGCTGACCATCTCGCCCTCGTGGTAGGGCATCACGCCGTGGAATTGGCGCGGATCGTCGTCCAGCACCATCGGCAGCCACTCGTGATCGCTGGCCCACATCGGGATGCTGCGGATGGCGTCGACCGCGACCCATTCGAGGGTGCCCTCGTCCGGGCCGTCGTGCAGCTCGCCGGAGTAGGAATCGACGCGGAAGATGAAGCCGAGCCAGTCCTCGCCTTGTTTGCCGAAGCCCGGCCACAGCACCGTGCCGCGCAACAGCAGCTCGTCGGCGATCAGGCCGGACTCCTCCTTGATCTCGCGGCGTACGCCGGTCACCACGTCCTCGGAGCGTTCGACCTTTCCGCCGAGCCCGACGTATTTGCCGAGGTGGACGTCGCCGGGCCGCTTGTTCCGGTGCAGCATGAGCAGCCGCTGCCGATCCGGGGAGAGCACGTACGCCAGGGTCGCCAGCACCGGAGTCACCATGTCCCGAACCCTATCGTCCGGCGGAATCGTCAGACCTTCGCGGCACGATGGCGGGGTGTCGTTGCAGAACCGGGTGCTGCCGACCGGTGAGATCGTCCGGGATCCCGGCCGGGGACTGTTCACCGGCAATCGGGGCTGCCTGCACGGGGAGGATCGGGAGCTTGGGGTCTCCCGCTGGCGGTCGAAACTTTGGATCTGCTGCGTGCTGGACTGGCGGGGCAGGCAACGTGAGGTGATGCCGCCCGGGCGGTGGACGGCGCTGTTCTTCCTCGACGAGGCGACCGCGTTCGCCGCCGGGCATCGGCCGTGCGCGTACTGCCGACGCCGGGACTTCCTGGCGTACGCCGAAGCCTGGCGTTGTGCGTACCAGCTGACGGAAAGGCCGAGGGCCGCGGAGATGGACGCGCGTCTGCACAGTGAGCGGGTCGAACCGCGGACCCGGCGGCAGCGCACGACCCGCGCACTGTTCGCGGATCTGGCGGACGGCACGATGATCCGCCTGGCGGGGCCTGCGCTCAAACTCGGCGGGCTGGCGTTGCCCTGGTCGTTCGCCGGATATGGCGAGCCCGTCCCGGCCGGGGGTGAGGTCGAGGTGCTGACGCCGCCCGCGACGGTGGCGGTCCTAGCGGCGGGCTATCGCCCCGTGCTGCACCCGACCGCGCTCAGGCGAGGCCTTTGAGCCGGCGCCACTCGCGGACGACCTCGTCGACGTCGATCCGGTCGATCACCACCGGCGGACCGTCGACCAGACCGCGATTGGCCTGCGCGATGCGGTCGTTGAGGTCGGCGACCATCTGCCGGACCGTCTGCTCGGAATTCTTCTTGACCGCCTCGTCGAGGATGTCCTCGGCCGCCTTGCGGATCTTCAGCGAGGTCGGTGCCAGGCCGCCGAGATTCTCCCGGGCGACCATGCTCTTGAGCCACCAGTCTTCGTCGTAATGCTCGCCCGCGCCGGGAAGCGGCTTGCCGGTGCCGGGCAGATCGTCGAAGTCGCCGCGTTCCTGGGCCTCACGGATCTGCCGGTCGATGCGCGATTCGTACCAGGTCCCCATGGTCCGACGATACCCGCCGCGATCTTCGCAGCTCGGCGCGGGATGATGAGCGGGTGCCGGATCTGCGCATCACCAGCCGCAACGCCCGCTTCCAGCAGTGGTCGGCGTTGCTGACCAATCGCACCAAACGCCACCGGGCGGGTGAGTTCCTCGTCCAGGGCGTACGCCCGATCTCGCAGGCCATCGAGCACGGCTGGGCGGTGCGTGCCCTGGTCTACGACCTCGACGCGCAGCTCTCGCACTGGGCCACCGACCTGCTCGACACGGTACGCGCGCCGGCCGTCGCCATGGCGCCCGAACTGCTCGCCGAGTTGGGCGGCAAGGAGGAGGACGCGCCCGAGCTGATCGCGGTCGTGGCCCAGCGGCCGGACGACTTCCGGCGTATCCAGCCCGCGCCCGGCCGCCCGGCCGTCGTCTTCGACCGTCCCACCAGCCCCGGCAACATCGGCACGCTGATCCGGTCGGCCGACGCGTTCGGGGCGGCCGGGGTGATCGTCACCGGGCACGCCGCCGATCCGTACGACCCGAAGGCGGTGCGGGCCAGCACCGGATCGTTCTTCGCGGTGCCGGTCGTCCGGGCGCCGTCGCATCGCGAGGTGCTCGAGTGGGCGGCCTCCCAATCGCTCGCGGTGGCCGGAACGGATGAGACCGGTGACGTCGACGTGGCCGAGTACGGGTACGAACAGCCCACGCTGCTGGTCATCGGCAACGAGACAGCCGGGATGAGCGCCGGGTGGCGCGAGGCGTGCGACACCGTGCTCAGCATTCCCATGATCGGCACGGCAAGTTCGCTCAACGCCGCGACCGCCGGTTCGATTGCGCTGTACGAGGCGGCCCGCGCTCGGTCCCGTTCTTGACTCGTTCGAACTAATGTTCGATAATGGTGGCCATGGAGCTGGTGGAGCACTGGTGGAACGGGGGTGCCGGCGGGCACCGCGAAGACGTCATCGTGCGGCGAGGCCCGGAGGGCACCCACGAAGTGGAGCTGCGCGTGGGCGCACGCTCGATCAAGCGCGAATACCGGACGCGCGACGAGGCCAAGACGATCTCCGACGGCCTGCGGGCGGTCGGGGTCTGGCTGGACCTGACCCGGCTGCGCTCGTTCGCCGGGCAGGCCGTGGCGCGGTGACTCAGCACGCCGGGACCGAACGGGAGCCCGCGATCATCGCCGTCCACGCCGTCCTGCGGCGGGGCGACCAGGTGCTGCTCGGGCTGCGGCAGGGCACCGGCTGGTCCGACGGTCACTGGCACCTTCCGTCGGGCCACGTCGAGCGGGAGTCGTCGCTCGCGGCGCTCGTCCGGGAGTCCTGGGAGGAGCTGGGCGTCATCGTCGACCCGGCCGCGACGCGGCTCGTCCACGTGCTGCACCACTGGGGCGCGCCGAGTCGCGTCAATCTGTTCTTCGAGGTCGGCGGGTGGGACGGCGAGCCCGTCAACGCCGAGCCCGACAAATGCGCCGCCGTCGGGTGGTTCGACCTCGATCGGCTGCCGCCGGTGACGGTGGCCTACGCGGCCCAAGCGCTGGCCCGCTATCGCCAGGGCGTCGCGTACAGCGAGTTCGGATTCGCCTCGGAGCGCGTCCGCTAAGCTCCTCGCCCATGACGGCGGCGGCGATCTTCGACCAGCAGGAACGACGGCAGTGGCGCGACCGCGCCGGGGCGTACGCGGACAGCTTCGCGCACTTGTGCGGGCACACCGCGGCGGCGTTGCTCGACGCGGTCGCCGTCCGGCCGGGTGATCGCCTGCTCGACGCCGGCACCGGGACGGGCACGGTCGCCGCTCTGGCCGTCACACGTGGCGCCGCCGTCACCGCCGTCGACGCGGAGCCTTCCATGCTCGCGTACGCCCGCGAACGGGTGCCCTCCGCACACGTAGTCGAGGCGATCCTTCCGGAGCTGCCGTTCGAGGACGGCGTCTTCGACCGCGTGGTCGCGAACTTCGTCCTCAACCACGTCGGCGATCCCCGCGCGGCCGTGGCCGAACTGCGTCGCGTCACCCGGCCGGGTGGACGGGTCGCCGTGACGATCTGGCCCTACCCCCAGCCGCCGCTGCAGCGCCTCTGGGCCGACGCCGTCGAGGTCCCCGGACTGGTCCGCCCGGCCGACCGCGTCGCGCTCGCACCAGAGCAGGACTTCGCCCGGACGCCGTCGGGGCTGGCCGGATTGCTGGCCGAAGCCGGGCTGGGCGACGTCGGCTGCGAAACCGTCGCATGGGAGCACGTCACCGACGCTGAGGACTGGTGGAGCGGACCGGCCAACGGGATCGCCTCGATCGGGCAGCTCGTCGTGGCACAGACGCCCGAGGTGGTGGACCGTATTCGCGCCCGCTACCTGGATTTGTCGTCGGCGTACCGGCGAGCGGACGGGCTGCTCGCGCTGCCGACCTCGGCCCTGCTCGCCAGCGGCACCGCGTGAGCCGCTGCGCCAAGTGATCCGCTGCGCCACGTGAGCGCTGAGCCACGTGAGCCGCTGAACCATGTGAGCGGGGCGGCCCGGCGCGCCCGGTTCAGGAAGGCGGCACGGGGCGCTCGAAGAAGCTCTCCAGCACCACGACGGTCTGCGTACTGGTCACGCCGTCGACGGCGAAGAGCCGGCGCAGCACGCCCTGCAGTTCCTCCGTCGTCCGCGTACGCACCTTGACCATGAGCGACGCCGCCCCGGCGACGACGTGCGCCTCCAGGATCTCCGGGATGGCGGCGAGCGCCTCCTTCGTGTCGCCCATCCAGGCGTTGCCGTCGACCATCACGTACGCGAGAACTCCGCGCCCGACGGCGGCCGGGTCGACGTCCACAGTGGTCCGCCGGATGACCCCGCGCTCACGGAGCTTCCGGACCCGGTCGTGCGCCGCGGCGGCGGACAGCCCGACGGCCTGCCCGAGGGCGGCGTACGCCGAGGTCGCGTCCCGCTGCAGTTCCGCCAGCAATGCGCGATCGACGTCATCCAGATCACTCACGGGTTGACCGTACCAGATTCGGCGTGCATAGGATCATACCGAATGTCATACAGACAGGAGCGAAGAACCATGGAGTCGAACGGCACGGACACGATCCCGGCCCGATTCGAGAAGCTGGACGAGCGGTTCCGCTGGTGCGACGGCGACTACGAAGTACGCCGCCTGTTCACCGGCGCCCGCAAGACGGAGGGGCCGGCGTACTTCCCGGCCGGGCGGTACCTCGTCTTCAGCGACATCCCCAACGACCGGCTGCTGCGCTACGACGAGCTCACCGGAGCGGTCGGCGTCTTCCGCCCCACCTCCGGGTACGCCAACGGCAACACCGTCGACCGCGAAGGCCGCCTGATCACCTGCGAGCAGGGCCATCGCCGGGTCACCCGGACCGAGCACGACGGCACCGTCACGGTCCTGGCCGACAGGTATCAAGGCAAACGGCTCAACAGCCCCAACGACGTCGTCGTCCACGCGGACGGCTCGATCTGGTTCACCGATCCGAGCTACGGCATCGACTCGGACTACGAGGGGAACCGGGCAGAGTCCGAATTGGATGGCTGCTTCGTCTTCCGGCTCGACCCGTCGGGCGAGCTGACTGTGGTCGCCGACGACTTCTGCCGCCCGAACGGGCTGGCCTTCTCGCCCGACTTCCAGCGGCTCTTCATCGCCGACACCCGGCAGGAACCGAGCCACATCCGCGTCTTCGACGTGACCGACGACGGCCGCCTCGCCGGTGGCGCCGTCCACGCGACCTGCACCTTCGGGCGGTTCGACGGGCTGCGGCTCGACACCGAAGGCCGGATCTGGGCGGCCGCCTGGGACGGCGTCCACTGCTTCGCCCCCGACGGCGACCTGATCGGCAAGCTGCTGCTGCCGGAGTCGGTGTCCAACCTGACCTTCGCCGGGCCGAAGCGCAACCAGCTCTACATCACCGCGGCGACGTCGCTCTATTCCCTTCGCGTCACCTTCAACGGCGCCCGGTGAACGGCGCTGGATCAGGGATCTCGGCCGAATCATGGCCCAAGATTCGACCCACATCCCTGATCCAGCGCTAAAAGCGGGCAGCGCGAAACGCGAGCGGGCAAGCGCAAAAGTCGGGGGTCGACGCGAAAGGCGAGGTGGCGACCCATGGATATCCGTGATCTGTGGCTATAAAATTCACACTGCCCAATGTGGGAGCGCTCCCAACGCCCAAGGAGACAGCATGCCCAGATTCCGCCTGCTGGCGGCCACGGCGGT
>JABFYB010000413.1 GCA_013361475.1 Hamadaea sp. | reverse complement strand
CGTCAAGGTTTACCGTTGCCGCATGCGCATTGGTGAGCTGGCCGACCGGGCCGGGACGAGCGCCCGCACGCTGCGGTACTACGAGGAGCACGGGCTGCTCAGCGCCCGGCGCGCCGCCAACGGCTATCGGGAGTACGGCGAGGACGACCTGCGGCTGGTCCGGGAGATCCGGTCGTTGCTGGAGATCGGGTTCTCGCTGGAGGAGACCCGGCCGTTCGTGGACTGTCTCCGCTCCGGGCACGAGTCGGGCGCGCAGTGCCCGGGTTCGGTCGCGGTACTCGGCCGCAAGCTCGCCGATCTGGACGCGAGCATCGGGCGGCTGGTCGAGATCCGCCGCCGGGTGAGCCTGGAGCTGGAGGAGAACTCATGACGTTGTCCGTCACCGACGCCGATTTCGCCGACGAGGTGCTGGGGGCGTACGAACCGGTGCTGGTCGAATTCTGGGCCGAGTGGTGCCCGCCGTGTCACAAGATGGCTCCGGTGCTCGACCAGCTCACCGGGGAGTACGCCGGCCGTGCCAAGGTCGCCAAGCTCGACGCGGACGAGAACCCGGCCACGGCCCGGGCGTACGGGATCATGGCGATGCCGACGTTCGCGTTGTTCGCCGGGGGCGAGGTCGTCTGGCAGGTGATCGGCGCCCAGCCGACGAGCCGGCTGCGGGCCAAGCTCGACGAGGCGATCAGCGCAGCCGCGTCCGGCGTACGCCGATAGGCTGCGCCGCGGGCGCCGCCTGCTGAGCGGCGAGACGTTCGGCGGCCTGCCGGTCGAGGAAGGCCCGGGCCGCCGCGTCCTCCTCCTTGGGCTCGGAGAGCAGAGCGTAGAAGAGCAGGATGATGACGAGGACGACGAGGACCAGGATGGGCAGCAGCATCGTGCCGGCGGTCGCCCCGTGCAGGTGCAGCGACGGCTGACTGGCGTTCACGCGTACGCCCGCCATGGCGGTGTAGTGCATCCCGCACACGGCGACGCCCATGACCAGCGCGGACGCGAAGGTCGTGCCGGGCCGGGAGACGACCAGGGTGAACCAGAGGGCGACGGTGGCGGCCACGACCGCGATGACGACGGAGGCGATGACGAGGTTCCGGCTGTGCGAGATCGTGCCGTCGACCCGCAGCGCCGCCATGCCGGTGTAGTGCATCGAGGCGACGCCGAGCCCGGTGAACAGGCCGCCGAACAGCACTCGCGGCGCGCTCGGCTTGCCCAGGCCGACGATGAACAGTCCGATGCCGACGACCGCCACGGCGAGGACGGCTGACGCCACCGTGATCGGGATGTCGAAGCGCAACGCGGCGCCGGCGACCCCGAAGCCGAGCATGGCCATGAAGTGCATGGTCCAGATGCCGGTGCCGCCGATCGCCCAGGCCGCCAGCATGAGCCAGCCGCCGCGACGCGCGCCCGGTTCGAGGCGTCGCGCCCGGGCGGTGCAGGTCAACCCGAGCAGCGAGCCGAGCACCGAGACCGCGTACGCCAGAATCGGTGTGATCGGACCGTATGTGAAATGGTGAATCTCAGCCGACAAGACTCCGGCCATGCCTCCCCCTCGAACCCCCGGACCCCGTCAAATGGCAAGCCTTCTCGCCGTTGACAGGGGCCCGGGTCAAGGTAACAGAGCCGGAAGGGATCTCCGCCTCAGCCGATCACCCGACTGAGGTATAGGCCAGGACGCCACGATTGATCAGGTCCATGGCCGCTCGGGCGGTCGTGCGTACGCCGTCGGGCGTCCCCTTCGCCTCGGCCATCTGCCCGAGGAGATCGACGACCTGACGGGCCCAGCGGACGAAGTCGCCGGCCGGCAGCTCGCCCTCGATCGCGTTCGCGCTGGCCAGCACCTTGGCGAGCGGCTCACCCCGGGCCCAGCGGTAGATCGGCCAGACGAAGCCGAGGTCGGGTTCCCGGGTCAGCGGCAGGCCGCGTTCGCGCTCCTCGCCGATCAGTCCGCCGTAGACGCTCAGCACGCCCTCCACCGCGTCGGTGACCGGGCCACGCGGCAGCGACGCCCGGTCCTCCGATTCCCGGCGGGCCTCGTACACCACCACGGAGACCGCGGCGGCGAGTTCGGCCGGGGCGAGCCCGTCGAAGACACCCTCGCGCAGGCATTCCGCCACGAGGAGGTCGGCCTCCGTCCAGATGCGCGCCAGCATCCGCCCGGCGTCGGTGACTCCGCCGCCGTCCAGGGCCGACGCGCCGGGCACGAGATAACCCCGCGAGGTGAGCAGGTCGCAGACCCGGTCGAAGGTACGCGCCAGCGACCCCGTCCGGCTGGCGACCTTGGCCCGCATCTGGTCGGTGTCGCGTTCGAGCCGGTGCCGCCGCTCGGCCCAACGGGCGTGGTCCTCCCGTTCCGGGCAGGCGTGGCAGGGGTGCTTACGCATGAGGTGCCGCAGGCGCAGCAGCTCGTCGTCGTCGCCGGTGGCCGCCTTCGCCCGGCCGCCCCGGCGACCGGAGCCCCGGCCGCGTTCGAGCCCCAGCGCCGCCAGGCTCGCCGCGATGTCCCGGCGCTCCCCCGGATTGCGGTGATTGACGTGCTTGGGCAGGCGTACGCGGCCGAGCACCTCGACGGCGACGCTGAACTCGCCCGCGGCCAGCCGCCCGGCCCACCGGTCCTCGGTCACGACGAGCGGCCGCGGTTCGCCGAATCCGCCGACGCCGGCGTCGAGGACGACGGCCAGCCCGGCCCGGCGCCCGGACGGCACCCGGATCACATCACCCGGCTTGAGCTGCTCCAGCGAATGCGCCACCTGCGAACGGCGGTGCTGCTGGGACTGCCTGGCCAGCTGACGCTCCCGGTCGGCGATCGCCACCCGGAGGCCGAAGTACTCGGCGAAGTCGCCCTTGTCGCACTCGGCCTCGTGGCCGTACTGGTCCATCGTCTCGATGTTGCGCTGGACCTGCTTGGCCACGCCGACCACCGACCGGTCCGCCTGGAACTGGGCGAAGGAGGCTTCCAGCAGGTCCCGGGCCCGATCGGCGCCGACCGAGCCGACGAGGTTGACCGCCATGTTGTAGGACGGCCGGAAGCTGGACCGCAACGGATAGGTCCGTGTGGAGGCCAGTCCGGCGACGTGCCGGGGGTCGACATCCGGCCCCCAGACGACGACCGCGTGCCCCTCGACGTCGATGCCGCGCCGCCCGGCCCGGCCGGTGAGCTGGGTGTACTCCCCCGGCGTGAGGTCGACGTGCGCCTCGCCGTTGTACTTGACCAGCCGTTCGAGCACGACGCACCGAGCCGGCATGTTGATGCCGAGGGCCAGCGTCTCGGTCGCGAAGACCGCCTTGACCAGGCCCTGGACGAACAGCTCCTCGACGATCTCCTTGAACAGCGGCAGCAGTCCGGCGTGGTGGGCGGCGAGGCCGCGTTCGAGGCCGTCGAGCCATTCCCAGTAGCCGAGGGCGTTGAGGTCCTCGCTCGGCACGCTGCTCATCCGGCGTTCCACGATCGCGCGGATCTCGGCGCGCTCGTCCGGGCTGGTCAGCCGCAGCCCGGCCTGAAGGCACTGCTGGACGGCCGCGTCACAGCCGGCCCGGCTGAAGATGAACACGATCGCGGGAAGCAGACCCTCGCGGTCGAGGCGTTCGATGATCTCGGGCCGGTAGATCATCGCCTTGCGGCCCCGGCCACCCCGCCCGCGGCCGCCGCCGCGGATGTCGCCCATCTCCAGCCGGCGGCTGACCTCACGGGTGTAGCGGAGCAGTTCCGGGTGCACCTCGTGGGATCGGGCCG
Source organism: Hamadaea sp. (assembly GCA_013361475.1). Lineage (GTDB taxonomy): Bacteria > Actinomycetota > Actinomycetes > Mycobacteriales > Micromonosporaceae > Hamadaea. The sequence continues at coordinate 2,480 of JABFYB010000413.1, read as the reverse complement.
CCTCGGCGTCGTGGAACAGGTCGAACATCCGCTTGCCGACCAGCATGTGCTGCCACAACGGGACCGGGCGATGTTCGCTGACGACGACCTCGGTCTGGCCGCGTACCGTGACGAGCCAGTCGGCGAACTCCTCCGCATTGGACACCGTCGCCGACAGCGACACCAGGTTCACCGAGTCGGGCAGGTGGATGATGACCTCTTCCCAGACCGCGCCGCGGAACCGGTCGGCCAGGTAGTGCACCTCATCCATGACCACATAGGACAAACCCTTGAGGGAGTTCGAACCGGCGTACAGCATGTTGCGCAGCACCTCGGTCGTCATCACGACCACGGGCGCGTCGCCGTTGATCGCGTTGTCCCCGGTCAGCAGGCCGACCTTGGCCGCACCGTGGACCTGCACCAGATCGTGGTACTTCTGGTTGGACAGCGCCTTGATCGGCGTGGTGTAGAAGCACTTGCGGCCCTCCCGCAGGGCCAGGTGGACGGCGAACTCGCCGACGACCGTCTTACCGGCGCCGGTGGGCGCGCAGACGAGTACGCCGGAGCCACGCTCCAGCGCCTCGCAGGCCTGGTTCTGGAAGTCGTCGAGCTGGAATTCCAGACCGGCGGTGAACTCGGTGAGCCGGGGAGTCTCGGCCCGGCGCTTGGCGGCCGCGTACCGCTCCGCGGGGCTGGTCATCTCGGACTCCTCACACCGGTCGGCCTATGGGAGATCCGGGGCCTCCGCGAGGAGGTGCGGCGCAACATACCGCCGAGCCTAGTTGCTGGGGTCCCCAACCTGCATGTAGGTATGGTGCTGGCGTGCCCAACCGAATGCTCCCGGGAGTTCCCGATCGCCTGCTCGACGCCGTGATCTTCGACTTCCACGGGACGCTCGCCATGACACAGCCCCCGGTGACCTGGGTCGGAGCCGCCCTGGTCCAGCTCGGGGCGGCGCTCGATCCCGGTCGGCTGACCGTCCTCGCCGACCGGTACGCCACCTCCGGCGGACTGCCGGGGGTCGCCCAGCGGGACGCCCGGATCCCCATCCACCTCGCCGAAGTGTGGTCCGATCGTGATCTTTCGGCGTACGCCCATCGCGCGGCGTACATCGGGCTGTGCGAGACGGTCGACTCCGGGGTGGACGGGCTCGCCGAGGCGATCTACGAACGGGTGCTGACGCCGGAGGGCTGGACCGTCTATCCCGACGCCGTTCCGACGATCCGGGCGCTCCGCGAAGCCGGCGTGGCGGTCGGCGTCCTGTCCAACATCGGCTTCGACATCCGGCCGCATCTGAGCGCCTGGGGCCTGGGTGACCTGCCGGTGACGCTCTCCTACGAGGTCGGCCTGATCAAGCCGGATCCCAAGATCTTCCTGCGGGCGTGCGCCGCGCTCGGTGCCGAGCCGGAACGGACGCTGATGGTCGGCGACACCCCGGCCGACGCCGGAGCCGTGCACGCCGGCCTGCGTACGCTCGTCCTGCCGGCCGCCGAACCGGGTCAGGCGAACGGCCTGAGCGCGGTGCTGAACCTCGCCGTGCCCTGCTGAATCCCACCAAAACGGGCAGGCCATACTCCGCCCATACCCACTCCGTCAGCCGAGCACTCGAAGCGCGCCGGGCACGGCGGTGATCGTCACCGGCAAGGTCAGCGACTGCTCGCCGTCGGCGTAGCTCGTGATGCCGTCGCAGGCCACCTCCACGACGCGGCCGCGCAGTTGGCGTACCGCCGGATGATCGACGTGCGTTCCCGCGTACACCTGGGGTTTGATCCGCATGAGGGTGAACCGCGAGACCGGGCCCGCCACGACCAGATCGAGCAGCCCGTCGGTCGGATCGGCGGCCGGGCAGATCCGCATGCCGCCGCCGTACCGCGCGGTGTTGCCGACCGCGACCAGCACGGCCTCCAGCTCCTCGCGGACGCCGTCGACGGAGATCTGATACCGCCGAGGCCGCATGCGGGCCAGCTCCAGCACGATCGCCACGTCGTAACGCCGCGGGCCGCGGGGAAAGCGCATCCGGTTGGCCAGCTCGTTGACGAGCGTGTCGAAGCCCAGTCCGATGACCCCGGCGGACCAGCGCACGACACCGTCGCGCTCCATCCGCGCCAGATCGACGTCCCTGGTCTGCCCGCTCTCCAGCGCGGCGGCGGCCCTGGCCAGCGCTTCATGCGGGTCAGCCGGCACGCCCAGGCACGCGGCCACGTCATTGCCCGTCCCCGCGGGCACGATGCCCAGCGGCACGCCCGTCCCGGCCACCGCCTGCACCGCGCGGTGCAAAGTGCCGTCCCCGCCCACGCTGATCACAGCTCGCGCGCCGTCGGCGACCGCCTTGTGACACGCGGCTTCCGCCTCCTCAGCAGTACGCACAGCGAGCAGCTCGGCATCGGCGCCCAGCACCTTCGCGACCTGATCACGCAGATGCGCATGGCGACCCCGCCCCGCCGTGGGGTTGACCAGCACCGCCACCGCCCCCATGCCCACCCTCCCCTCCCGCCGCTGCC
>JABFYB010000677.1 GCA_013361475.1 Hamadaea sp. | reverse complement strand
GACCGGTGAGCAGCAGTACATCGACGACGCCAACCGCTGGCTCGACTACTGGACCGTCGGCGTCAACGGCGCGAAGATCACCTACTCGCCCGGCGGCCAGGCCTGGCTGCAGCAGTGGGGCTCGCTGCGCTACTCGGCGAACACCGCGTGGGTGGCGCTGGTCTACTCGGATTACCTGACCGACGCGACGCGTAAGGCGCGCTATCACGACTTCGCGACGTCGCAGATCAACTACATCCTCGGCAGCAACCCGAACAACCGCAGCTACATGATCGGGTTCGGCAACAACTCCCCGATCAACCCGCACCACCGCACCGCGCACGGTTCGTGGACGGACAGCCTCACCAGCCCGACGAACAACCGGCACGTCCTCTACGGCGCGCTCGTCGGCGGGCCCGGCGCGGCGAACGACGCGTACACCGACGACCGCAGCAACTACCAGATGAACGAGGTCGCCGACGACTACAACGCCGGGTTCACCTCGGCGCTCGTCCGGATGTACTCCGAGTACGGCGGCACGCCGCTGGCGAACTTCCCGCCCACGGAGACGCCGGACGACAACGAGATGTACATCGAGGCGGGCGTCAACGCGTCCGGCGCGACGTTCACCGAGATGAAGGCGACCGTCTACAACAAGTCGGCCTGGCCCGCCCGCGCGCTGACCAACGGCTCGTTCCGGTACTACTTCACCCTCGACGGCAGCACCACGCCGTCGCAGATCTCGCTGTCGTCGGCGTACAACCAGTGCACGGCGCCGACCGGCCCGACGCAGTTCAGCGGGAACGTCTACTACGTGACGATCTCGTGCGCCGGGCAGAGCATCGCGCCCGCGGGCCAGTCCGACTGGCGGCGCGAGGTCCAGTTCCGGATCGCCAGCGCCGGCACGTGGGACCCGACCAACGACTGGTCCTACCAGTCGGCCATCGCACGCGACGCGCACATGACGCTCTACGACGGCGCGACGCTCGTCTGGGGTTCCGCGCCGAGCGGCGGCTCCACCGACACGACTCCGCCGTCATCCCCTGGTACGCCCACCGCATCGGCGATCACGTCCACCTCGGCGACGCTGACGTGGACGGCGTCCACCGACACCGGCGGCAGCGGCCTGGCCGGCTACGACGTCTACCGTGAAGCGGGCGCCACCGACGTCCTCGCCGGAACCACCACGTCTCTGTCGCTGGCGTTGACCGGGCTGACCGCGTCCACGTCGTACACCTATTACGTCGTGGCGCGGGACGGTGCCGGGAACTCGACGGCGTCGTCGCCGGTGACGTTCTCAACGAGCGCACCGCCCAACGACACCACTCCCCCGTCGGCCCCCGGTACGCCGGTCGCCTCGGGGATCACGTCCAGCGGCGCGACGCTGACCTGGACCGCGTCCACCGACACCGGCGGCAGCGGCCTGGCCGGCTACGACGTCTACCGCGAGGCCGGCACCACCGACGTCCTCGCCGGCACGACCACCACCACCTCGTTCGCCCTCACCGGCCTCACCGCGTCCACTTCATACACCTACTACGTCGTGGCCCGGGACGGCTCCGGTAACAAGACGGCCTCGTCGCCGGTCACGTTCAGCACCACCACGGCCGCCGCACTGAGCTGCGACGTGGCGTTCGTCTACACCAACCAGTGGCCGGGCGGGTTCACCGCGTCGATCACCATCAAGAACACCGGCACCACGACGATCGGCCCGGGCTGGACCCTGGTGTTCACGTGGCCGGCGAGCGGACAGTCGGTGACCTCCGGCTGGTCGGCGACCTACACCCAGAGCGGTCAGGTCCTCACCGCGAAGAGCATGGACTACAACGGCTCGATCGCGCCGGGGGCGAGCGTGGGCATCGGGTTCAACGGAGCGTGGACCGGCTCGAACCCGGAGCCGACCGCGTTCACGCTCAACGGCACCCCCTGCACCGTCTCCTAACCCCGTCACCCCTGCGGGAGGTCCCGCACAGGATCAGGGTTCTCGGTCGAATCATGCTTCAAGATTCGGCCGAGAACCCTGATCCAGCCCCCAAATCGGCCGCCGAAGCAAGCGATCCGGGAGCCCGGGCGCGACAATGGAAGCAGCCGACGAGGGAGGCGACATGGCCAACGAATGGAACGAGCTGGGCGAGAAGCTGGAAGGCCTCGGCCTGAAGCTGAAGATGCATCTCCAGCAGAGCGACACCAGCGAGGTGCCCGACGCGCTGAGCAAGCTCGGGAACGCCGTCCAGGAGGTGTTCGCGGCGGCGGGCAACGCCGTCAAGGACGACGCGGTCCGGGCCGACGTCAAGGAGGCCGGGCAGATGCTCGGCGACGCGCTCGCCAACACGTTCAGCAAGGCGAGCAACGACATCCGCGACCGCTTCGGCAAGAAGCCCGGCGAGTCCGGCCCGGAACCCACGCCGGACGCACCCGAGACCAAGCCGGCCGACGGGTCAGCTCAGGAATGACAGGATGCGCCGCCAGGCGTCGGCGGAGGCCTGGCGGTGCTCCTGGTGGTGCAGGTCGAAGAAGCTGTGCGGGGCGTCGGGGTAGACGACCAGGTCGTGGGGCGTACCGGCGGCGGTGAGCGCCTGGTCGAAGCGGTCGATCGCCGAAGTGGGGATGCCGGGGTCGGCCCCGCCGAACAGGCCCAGGATCGGCGTCGTCAGTGTCGCGGCGACCTGGTTGGGGCCGGGTGACCCGTTGATCTCGTCGAGTGCCCCGTAGAGCCCGACGACGTGGGAGAGCCCGTAGGACGGATCGGCGGTCAGGAAGGCGAGCCGGCCGCCGAAGCAGAAGCCGAGCGCGGCGACCGGCTGCCCCAGCGTCCGCAGGTACGCGATCCCGGCCGCGATGTCGCCGTACAGGCCGGGCCGGGTGAGCGCCATCAGGTGCGGCAGGACCGTCGCCAGGTCGTCGAACCCGGTGCGGGCCCGGTGGTCCACCCCCGCCGTACGCCCGAAGTAGTCGACGGCGAGCGCCGGGTGTCCCTGCTCGGCGAGCCGGAGCGCGAGGTGCTCGTAGAAGCCGGAGAGTCCCCGGTTGTCGGGGAGGATGAGGACCGAGCGGCCGGAGATGTCGGCGGGGACGGCCCGGTACGCGGCGAACGACGCGCCGTCCGCGCCGGTCAGGAGAAGATCGGCGGACTCGGCGGTGGTGACGGGTTCGGAGTGGATCGGCGGCTGGGCGTCGAGGTCGTGGCACATGCGGCCGATGCTAGTTCCGCGATTCGCCCATAATACCACAAAAACGATCTTGAAGCAAGTACGCAGTGGACGGAAATCGATCCGCCGAAGGCCTTAAGGTGTCGCCATGAAGGTCATCGTCTTCGGCGCCACCGGCATGGTCGGCCAGGGTGTGTTGCGGGAGTGCCTGCAGGCCCTCGACGTCGACCAGGTCCTCACCGTCGGGCGACGGGCCACCGCGCGCGGGCACACCAAGCTGCGCGAGGTCGAAGTGCCCGACCTGGCGAACCTGTCGGCGATCGAGGACGAGTTCGGGGCGTACGACGCCTGCTTCTTCTGCCTCGGCGTCTCCTCGGCCGGCATGAAGGAGGCGGACTACCGGCGGCTGACCTACGACCTGACGCTGGCCGCCGCCCGCCCGCTCGCCGAGCGCAATCCGGAGGCCACCTTCGTGTACGTCTCTGGCGCGGGGACCGACAGCACCGAACAGGGTCGCAGCATGTGGGCCCGGGTGAAGGGCAAGACGGAGAACGACCTGTTCGCCCTGCCCTTCCACGCGTACGCGCTGCGCCCCGGTTTCATCCAGCCGATGCACGGCGAGGTTTCGCGTACGCGCTTGTATCGCACGTTGTACGCGATCGGCCGCCCCGTCTTCCCCTTGGTGCGGCGGCTGTCCCCGAGGTCGGTGACGACCACGGTGAACATGGGCCGGGCGATGCTGACCTTGGCCCGGCACGGCTGGCCGGACAAGGTGCTCGGTCCGGAGCAGATCAACGCGGCGGCTGGACGAAGCTGACGCCGTGCCGCGCCGCCGCGGCGGCGGCGAGCGGAAACACCTCGGCCATCGGGGCGTCCACCGGGATCGACTCGTCGAGGTCGGCGAAGAACCGTCCCATCGCGTCGGTCAGCGTGAACACCAGGAACTTCGCCGACGGCGTGGCGATCGAGAAGGTGTGCTGGGCGTAGGGCGGGACGGTCAGGGCCGCGCCGGGCGTCAGGTCGTAGGCGTCCTCGCCGACCTGGACGCTCATCGTGCCGTGGAGCAGGTAATAGGCCTCGGGCCAGGCGTGCGTGTGCAGTGGGATGGCGTGGCCGCGGGGCGCGTCGATCTCGAAGAGCTCGTAGCCGCCGTCGGTCTGCTTCCCGCCGATCTTCACCGTGTGGATCGCGTCGATGGCCCGCAGTTCCACGCCGTCGCCGGCCGGGCTGTGATGGACGAAGTGCGTCATGACTCCCCCTTGAACGTTCTTTCCAACTCGGCCAGCCCTGGGCCGCCGAGCCGCCGGAGACCGGCTGGACGACCGGTCAGGACGAGCAGCAGCGCCGAGATCGGCCCCTCGACGCGTACGCCGTCGCCCGCCGCCCAGGACGCGTCGGAGGCGACCAGGTGGAATCCCCGCAACCGGCGTCGCGCCCCGAACGGGAAGCTCGTCGACCACACCCGCTTCGCCGAGTTCACCGCCGCCGCGACCGGCATCTTCCGGTCGATGCCCAACGGGATCGCGATGTCCTGCCCGTGCACGAGGACGTCCAGCAACGGCTCATGAATCGAGGTGCCCGGCGCCGGGCGGCGAGATCCGCTGATCGCCCGCAGATCGGCCACGATCTGGTCGACCGGCCGCTGCGCGCGCTCGACCGCGGTCGCGTAGACCATGCGATTGAAGCTGCCCCGCGCCCGCACGATCTCGCGGAGCACGGTCCCCCACGAGGTGATCGGCCCGAGAGTGAGATGCGCTGCGACGTCGCGGACGCGCCAGCCCGGGCACAGCGAGGGCCGCTCCCACTGCTCGGGCGTCAACCCGTCCAGCAGTCCGGCGAGGTCGAGTCGCTGGGCGTCGACCTCGCGCCAGATGTCGTCGTCCCGCATGATTCGCCTCCCTGTCCGCTCACTCAATTTGGTACGATGCTCTGACCAATTTTAGTCAGAGCATCTGACCAATAGTCAAGTGCGAACCGCAAGGGGAGAGAATGCCGGAGGAGCAGCTCAACGTGGGCCTGCTGCTGTTCATCCCGTACCGGGCGATGGAGTCCCGGGTCTTCGCCGAGCTGGCCGAGGCCGGATACGCCGACTTCACTCCGGCCCAGGCCCGCGTGTTCCAGCGGATCGGGGCGGACGGCACGCGGCTGACCGAGCTGGCCGAGGCGGCCGGGGTGACCAAGCAGACCGCCGGGTTCCTCGTGGATCAGCTGGAGAAGGCCGGCTACGTGGAACGAGTGCCCGATCCGCGGGACGCGCGCGCCCGGCTGGTCCGCATAGCGAAGCGCGGCCACGAGGCGATTCCCGTGGCCGCGCAGGTGGTGGCGCGAGTGGAGGCGGAGTGGACCGCCCATCTGGGCAAGCGGCGGATGGCTCAGCTCAAGGAGATCCTCGGCGACCTGCGGAGCATCACCGACCCCTACGCCTGACCGTCAGGACGCGCGGTGCAGCTCCCACTTCACGTAGCCGCTGTCCAGCGTCGCGGTGTCGCCGGAGCAGGTGTAGGCCAGGCTGTTCTTGGACAGGTCGAGGTTGCCGTCGAAGGCCTTCGTCGTCAGCGGCGTCTCGACGCCGTTCATCACCATGACCGACTTGGTGGTCACCGTGCCGCCCGGCGTCGTGCCGGACAGCTTGCCGTTCTCGCCCGACCACGAGGTGCTGGTGGAGCTGCCGTCGAAGGTCTGCTTCATGGTGACCTCCTGACCCATCTGCGTCGTCTTGATGTTGATCGCCGCCTGGGTGAACTTGATCGTCATCTGGTCGGCGAAGGTCAGTGTGATCGCACCGGTGCCGCTGCCGGTCGAGCCGTTGCCGATCAGCGCCGCGGCGGCCTGCGCGAGCTTGGTGACGTCCACGTTCCAGGTGCCCTTGAGACAGTCGGCGCCGGTCGCGGCGCCACCGCCGGTCGTCGGGCTCGCCGCCACGCCGGCGGCCGCCGAGGAGCTGGGCGTACCGCTCGCGGTCGGGGTGTCGGAGCCGCAGCCGGCGAGGGCGAACAGGGATGCGGCCAGCAGGCCGAGCAAAGGCGCCTTGGGGGTCATCGCGCCATCGTGGTCACGGCCCGCCGCCTGGTTCAACGCCGCGTCGGCTTTCAGACATC
>JABFYB010000276.1 GCA_013361475.1 Hamadaea sp. | reverse complement strand
GCCGGGCGGGGCGGCTCACGGCGGCGGTCGCCAGGGGTTACCGTGCGCATTGTGGAGACTGACATCCTCGTCGTGGTGACCACGACGGACTCCGCGGACGCCGCGCACGAACTCGCCCGGTCCGCGGTCGGCGCGCGGCTGGCCGCGTGCGCCCAGGTTCACGGGCCGATCACCAGCGTGTACTGGTGGAACGGCGGCGTGGACGAGGCCCGGGAGTGGCGTGTCGAGTTCAAGACGACCGCCGACCGGGGGCCGGAGCTCAGCGACCACCTGCGCGGCATGCACAGCTACGACGTGCCGGAGATCGTCTGCCTGCCCGTCGTCGACGGGGCCGCGTCCTACCTGGCCTGGATCCGCGACTCGACCCGCCCGGCGAAGTAGTCCTGCAGGCGGCGGGCGTACGGCTCGCGTTCGGTCTGCGGCACGAATCCCGGCCGCGCCCGGCTCCGGTAGAGGTCGTCGCCGTCGTGGCGGGGGAAGACGTGCACGTGCAGGTGCCAGACGTCCTGGTTGCCCGCGGGCTCGTTGTGCTGCCGCGTCGAGATCCCGGCACACCCGTACGCCGCCCGCATGGCGACCGCGACCTCCTGGACGACGTCGTGCACCGCGTGCCCGTACGCGGCGGGCAGATCGTAGAGGTTCTCGTAGTGCTCGTTCGGGATCACCAGAACGTGGCCGGGATTGTTCGGCCACCAGCGGGGCGCCACGAAAGCGGTCGCCCGTTCGGTCCGCCGGACGACGTCCCGCTGATCGTTCACGCGGTCGCGCCCGGCCAGGAACTCACAGAACGGGCACGTGTATCCAGGCGGTCGGTGGCTCCAGTCCGGCATCGGAACAGCTTAGCCACAAGGCGTTCCGGCAGTGTCCGTACATAGTGGACGGCTCCGGGTCTGCATGCGGCCCGGAGCCGTAACAGAAATCGTAACCCTCAATACGCAGCGTGGTCCAGAGGGCTGAGCTGCCATGAGTGAGGAACTGTCACGCGTACATGAGATGGAGCAGCATGCCCTGCTCGGCGTGGGCGAGATTGTGGCAGTGGTTCGCCCACATGCCGGGATTGTCGGCCTTGAAGGTCACCTCCCACACCTCGCCGGGGCGTACGTCGAAGGAGTCGAGCCACAGCGGACTCCCGGTCGCGGCCTTTCCGTTGCGGGACAACACGAGCACATGGTGGCCGTGCAGATGCCACGGATGCACCACCAGTGACCGGTTCACGATCGTGAACTTGACGGTGTCGCCCAGGTGGACGACCTGCGGCGGGATGTCCGGGTCGGCCGCGCCGTTGACGGTGTGGGCGTACCGGGGGAGCAGGCCGCGCAGATCCAGGCCGCGGTCGAGGACGAGGGTGAACTCCTTGTCGTAGCGGGTCCAGGGTGGGGCGGCGAAAGCGCCGTAGCTCAGCGGATCCAGAACGGGCCAGCCGGAGGTGGCGGCAGACGTGGCGCCGGTGGCGTAGACGACGCGGTTGTCCACCGACAACGCGATCGGGGTCGCCGGGGCGGTGAACACCAGGTCGTAGCGCCCGCCGGCCGGGATCGAGATCGCGGTGCCGGTCAAGGTCGAGGGCTGCGACAGGTCCATCCCGTCGATCGCCGCCACCTGGAACGGGGTTCCGGCCAGGGCGTACCGGTGCGTGGTGCTGTCGGTGTTGATCAGCCGCAGCCGCACCGGCGTCCCCGCCGCGACCGGCTCCTGCACCGGTTCGGGCAGGCTGACGCTCGACAACGTGTGCGCCGCGATCACGCGGTCCACACCGGATGCCGGCGCCGGGCGTACCACGAGCACGCCGTAGAGGCCCATCTTCACGCCGATGTCGGAGACCGCGTGCGTGTGGTACCAGTAGGTCCCGGCTTGATCAGCCCGGAATCGATAGACGAACTCCTGCCCGGGCAGCACCGCGTCCTGCGTGATGCCGGGCACGCCGTCCTGGCTGTTCGGCACGTCGTAGCCGTGCCAGTGCAACGTCACGCCACGCGCGATGTCCTTGTTGCGCAACGTCACCTCCAGCACGTCGCCGACGGTCGCGGTCAACTCCGGCCCGGGCACCTGGCCGTCGAACGCCCACGCCGCCACGCGCTGCCCGCTCACGGTCACCGTGGCGGTCGCGGCCGTCAACGTGAAGCGCTTGCCGCCAGGAGTGCCGTCAGTCTCGCCCACGCTCGGCGCGGCTCCCTGCTCGTGCTGATGTGGTACGCCGGGAGCAGCGCTCGGCGCAGCGGCCAGCCCGGTGCCGGCCACCAGCGCCACGATCGCCACCGCCAGGGTCGTCCGGGACACCGCCCGGGACGGGCGCGGACCGAGGAGACGCCAGGAGACCGCGGTCGCGCCGACCACCCCCGCCACCGCCAGCAGGCCCGCTCCCGCCGACGCCGGGTACCCGTGCAGGACCGTCACGAGCAGGGCGCTGCTGTCGGCGTACCCGGCGAAGAGCAGGGCGATCGCCGCGGACCGGATGTCGCCCCGAGCCTTGAGCAGCCGCCAGCCGGCGACGACCACGGCCGTGAGCGACAGTGGGGCCGCGATGAGGATCTTCTCCGCGGCGAACCACCAGCCCGCGCGGGCGAGCATCGTCACCGTGACCGCGCGCGCGACCGTGGCCAGCACGGCGAACGCCGCCAGGGCGAGTGCGACCGGACGGCGCCGGGCGGCCGCCGCGGCGCCGCCGCCCAGCCACCCGGCGGCCGCGAGGACTGCGATCAGGAAGTCGATCGCGATCACCGACCCCGTGCTCATACGATCACCGACCTGCGGCCGGCGCTCGCTTGGAACCCGCGGATGCTCATGCCGCTTCCACCGGCTGGCCGAGCTTCTGCGCTCCGCGCATCACGCCGACCACGAAATGGACCATGATGATCGCGTTGATGGCGTGCAACGCGCCGATGATCAGGCCGACCGTGCTCGTCGCGCCGCCGTCGTCGGTCAGGCCGTTGGCGATCCCGGCGAGCACCGGCTGCAGGACGACCAGGCCGAGCGGCAGGATCGCCATGCCGATGAGCTTGCCGGGCGCCTTCGCCAGCGCGGCGAACAGCGTCATGAGCAGGATGAGCACCGGGATCACCACCGATCCGTTGATCCGGTGCAGGCTGTACGCGCTGTCGTCGGCCGGTTTGGTGAACGCCCCGACCGCGGCGAACGCGAACTGCAGCGCGAACACGGCGAGCAGGACGCCGCTGGTGACGGAAAGTGCCTTACGCATGGTGATCTCCTTCAGATGAGGGCGTGCGCCGCGGTCGCGACGTGCTCGGTGGCCGTGATCGCGCCGTACGCGACGAGCCGCACCAGGTCGGCGTCGGACGGGTGGGACAGTCGCCAGAGGGCGACGTCGCCCTGGCTGAGGGCGCTCGGCGCGAACGCGGCCAGCAGCGCGATCCGCGCACCGACCCGGTCGAGCGCGGGCAGGTCCCGGACCTGGTCGACGGCCCAGTCGCCGGGGCGCTGCGGATGGATGCCGTCCTCGGCGGCGACCACGGCCTTGACGTGCGCCTGGGCCGCCTCGCTGAGCAGGCCGCCGACGTTCGAGGCGAGATTTCGCAGCTCCGCGTACGCGTCCTCGACCGGCTTGCGCGGCTGCTTGTGCTCGCGGGCGACCTTGGCGTAGAGACGGCCCCCGACGTTGCGGACCATCGCCGAACGCTGCAGGCCGGCCGGCAGCAGATCCGGGTTGAGCAGCGCGGACACCATCCGGTTGATGAAGTGGAAGGCGAGCACGGTGCCGACGAGTTCGGCGGAGTAGCCGTCGTGGGTCCAGCGCGCGGTCACCGGATTGCGGCTAGCCTCGGCCCAGGCCACGAGCGGGCGGTACGCGGCCGGCGCCTCGCCGCGGGCGGCGGCCTCGGCCAGCTCGTGCTCGCCGAGCCCGTGCAGCAGCATCACATGCGCGTCGACGCAGAACCGGCAGCGGTTCGCGTGCGACACCGAGGTCGCCGCGAGTTCCCGCTCGGTCCGGGAGGTGTCCCCGGCCAGCAACGCCTCGCGCATCAGCGACCAGGTCGCGCCCATCAGCTCGGGCACGGCCGACAGCACCTGGAAGGTGGGCACCGGCCCGAGGAACTCCTCGCGCAACTGCCGGTAGACCCCGGCTGCTTCGCCCGTGGCGGTGCGGGCGGGCGGCGGAGTGAAGAAGCGGTAAATCATGATCTCGATGCTCGTCGCGCAGCGTGGCGAAAACGTCGTGCGGCCGCAGGCACTTGGCGGGCCGCCGATACCGCGATCGCAGTACGCGTGATCTACGGCAAACGCAGGACGATTCGGGGCGACGGCCGTTCTAGAGTGCGGTTATGCCCTTCGCCATCGGTGGTCTCGTGATCGCGGCCGTCCTGCTCGGCAACGCGGCCCTCGTGCCGGAGGCCGGCAACGTCGGCGTCGTCGAAGTCGCGCTGGCCTTGCTGACCGCGGGGGCGGTGGCCGTCTGCCGCAAGTACCCGGTGCCCGCGATGGCCGTGGTGACCGTCGCGATGCTCGCCTTCCACGTACGCGTCCACGCCGGGGTGTCGGCCTCGTTCGCCGTCCTCGGCACCGTCTACGTCGCAGGCTGGCTGGGCCATCGCATCTCGGCCGCCGTCGCCAGCGTCGTGTTCCTGACCGGCTTCCTCGCGTACGACATCTCCACGTCCAGCGGCGGGCTTCCGCAACAGGTGGGCGAGCGTACGTCGTTGCTGCTCGGCTGGTTCGTCGCGGCCAACATCGCCGGTCTGATCGCGCGGCAGCGGCAGGCGTACCTGGCTCAGGTCGAGCAGCGGGCGCTGGAAGCCGAACGCACCCGAGAGGAGATGGCGCTGCGCCGGGCCGGCGAGGAACGCCTCCGGATCGCCCGCGAGCTGCACGACTCGCTGACGCACAGCATCTCGGTGATCAAGGTGCAGGCTGGGATCGCGGTACACCTCGCTCGCAAACACGGCGAGGAACCGCCACCGGCGCTGCTGGCCATTCAGGAGGCGAGCGCGGACGCGATGCGGGAACTGCGTGCCACACTGGGGGTGCTGCGTACGTCTGATATGGACAGTGCTGGGCTGGATCGGCTGCCCGAACTGCTGGAGCGGACCCGGTCCTTGGGCGTACCGGTGACGGTGGAGATCTCCGGCGAACCGCGGTCGCTGCCGGCCGAGGTGGACCAGGCCGCGTACCGGGTGGTCCAGGAGGGACTGACCAACGTCGCCAAGCACGCCGGATCGGCCGCAGCCTCGGTCGCGGTCGCGTACCAGCCGGCGGCGGTCGTCATCTCGGTGACCGACGACGGTCCCGTCTCCGATCGGCCCGTCACTCCGGGGGTCGGGCTGCGCGGGATGCGCGAACGGGTCACCGGGCTCGGCGGGACACTGTCGGCCGGGCCGGTCGACAGCGGCGGCTTCGCCGTCCGCGCCTGCCTCCCCCTCCCACTTCCCCCCGCCTCCGCCGTCCCCGCCTCCGTCGCCCCCGCCGCTGTCCCCGTTGATCATGGAGTTAACCGTGGTGTCGACGGTGTGCCGCGACAGGAAACTCCATGATCAAAGTGCTGCTCGCCGACGATCAGGCGCTCATGCGCGCCGGGTTCCGGGCACTGCTCGAAGCCGAGGACGAGCTGGCAGTCGTCGGAGAGGCCGCCGACGGGGCGGCGGCGGTCGCCGAAGCCACCCGGCTCCAGCCCGACATCGTGCTCATGGACGTGCAGATGCCCGGCCTCGACGGGATCGAGGCGACCCGGCGCATCGCCGCCGAGCCCCGGCTGAGCGGCGTACGGGTGCTGATCCTGACCAACTACGGGCTCGACTCCTATGTGTTCGCCGCCCTGCGGGCCGGTGCCAGCGGGTTCCTCCTCAAAGACTCCGACCCCGCCGAACTACTGCAGGCGATCGCAGTCGTCGCCCGAGGTGACGCCCTGCTGGCTCCGGCGATCACGCGTACGCTGATCAGCGAATTCGTCGCCGGACCGCCGGGAGCCGACCCAGCCGCCGGACGCGAAGTCCTCACCGCCCGCGAACAGGAGATCGTCGAACTGGTCGCCCGCGGGCTCAGCAACGACGAAATCGCCGAACGGATGGTGATCAGCCCGTTGACCGCGAAGACCCACGTCAACCGGGCGATGATGAAACTCCACTGCCGGGATCGGGCGCAGCTCGTGGTGTGGGCGTACGAGTCGGGGTTGATCACGCCGCGTCGCCGCTGACCCGTGTTTTTTAGGGCTGGATCAGGGATGTCGGTCGAATCTTGGGCGATGATTCGACCGGGAACCGTGATCCGGCGGGATCGGGGTCTGTGCGGTGGCTTG
>JABFYB010000735.1 GCA_013361475.1 Hamadaea sp. | reverse complement strand
CAATGATCTTGAACGTCAGGCGGCGAGGCCCCGTTCGATGGCCGCGATGATCTGCGGGCGCAGCTCCTCGGGCCGGATGATGGCGTCGACCGAGCCGACCTCGACCGCGCGCTGGATGCTGTGCACCCGGTCGAACTCCGCCGCGACCTCGCCGAGCTTCTCCGCGCGTACGCTGGAGCGCACCTCGGTCAGCTGACTGATCAGGGCGGCCCGCTCGACGCCGGAGGCGGCCGCGATCGCCTTCTCCAGATCCGTCACCCGCGCGTCCTTCGCCGTACGCCCGTTGACGTCGCCGACGAAGACGACGGCCGCCGCCGGGGCGCCACCGATGACCGAGGCGAACGAGCCGTCCACCGCGAGCACCGTCATCGACGGGTTGAGCGCCTTGGAGAACACCACGAACGCGCCACCGTGATAACGCGAGATCACGGTGAAGACGATCGGACCCTGGAAGTTGACGATCGCCCGGCCGATCTCGGCGCCGTACTCCAGCTGGAGTTTGCGCATCGACTCCGGCGAACCGTCGAATCCGGACAGATTCGCCAGCACCACCAGGGGCCGGTTGCCGCTCGCGGCGTTGATCGCTCGCGCCGCCTTCTTCGACGACTGCGGGAACAGGGTGCCCGCCGTGTAGGTGTCGGGGCCGTCGGTGGGCGGGAAGCCGCGCCGCGACACCGATCGGGACTCGATGCCGAGCAGGGTCACCGGGATGCCGCCGAGGTGGACGTCCTGGACGACGGCGGTCTCCGCGTCGGCCATGCCGGCCCAGCGTTCGAGGACCGCGTGGTCCTGGTCGGCCAGGGCGCGCATGAGCGTCCGGATGTCGAAGGCCTTCTTCCGGTCCGGGTTGCGCTCCTTCGAGAAGATCTCCCCGACCGTGGTGAAGTCGCTGTCGGGCATCGAGTGCGGGTAGCCGGAGATGTCGCGGTCGGCCGGGTCGCTGGTGACCGCCCGGCGCGGCCGGGATTCCCCGGGCGCGATGTACGCGTGGTCGTAGTGCGCCATCAGCACTTCGCGCGCGCCGCGCAGGTCCGGCGCCCAGTACTGGGCCTGCCCGTTCGGGCCCATGACCCGGTCGTAGCCGCCGATGCCGAAGTTGTCCTCGGCCGACACGCCGCCCGAGAAGTCGAGCGACTGCTTGCCGGTCAGCACCATCGCCGAGTCCGGCGTCATCACCAGGATGCCCTTGGTGTGCATGAGCATCGTGGCCTCGGCGTTCCAGTACGGCTGCGCGCCGACGGTGATCCCGGCGACCACGATGTTGATCTCGCCGCCGCCCTGGGTGAACTCGACGATCCGCTTGAGCGCGGCCGCCACCCAGTCCATGTTCTCCGTGCCGGAGTCCATCGAGATCCGGGCGCCGGCCGACAAGGCGAACCAGTCCAGCGGCACCTGCATCCGCTCGGCCAGGTCGAGCGCGGCGATGACCCGGGCGCATTCCGGTTCGGAGAGCGCGCCGAGCGCCTTGGTCGGGTCGCCGAGCAGCACGACCCGGGTGACGCCCTCGGGGTACCGCTCGGTCGGCGTACGCACGACGCCCGCGACGATGCCCGCCTTGTTCTGCCCCTTCGGCCGGTCGACCGGCACCAGTGCGCCGGTGTCGTCCAGGTCGTGCTCGGTGAAGGTGCCCTCGGGCCCGGCGAGCATGTCGGTCAGCTCGTACGGATACGTGGTGCCCCGGCGGCGGGCCGCCAGGACCTTCTGCCGGTAGTCGTCGAGCGGCTGGATGGGCTCGCTCGTCGGCTCCGCCGCCGAGATCTGCATGCCCTGGTCGTAGGAGATCTTGACGGCGATCTCGATCAGCTCACCGGTCGCCTCGTCGCGCTGGCGGCCGATGAACAGGACCTCCTCCAGCCCCGCGCCCGCCGTGATCGGCAGTACGCGGTGCGCCACGTCGTTCAGCTCGGCGACGCTCAGCTCGATCGGCGGCCACACGTAGAGCGTGATCCGGTTGGTGTCGAACCGCTTCTTGGCCGGCCGCTGGGCCTGCGCCTTGCGGATCGCGTCGAGGCAGGCGTCGAGCGCGCCTTCGACGGCGGGCAGGGCGATGATGCGGCCCTCGGCGTCCCGCAGCGGGGTCAGGTCGCGGACCTGGGCCATCGCGGCGATCCGCTCGTCGGCCGGGTTGTCCGGCGCGACGCAGTGGAAGACGTAGACCTCCTCGTCGGCCGACGGCAACCGGTTCAGCGTGAAGTTCCGCAGCCGCGGCACCTGCAGACGCTGGGCGATCAACGGGTGCAACCCGCGGATGACCAGGTCCTCGCCGGAGTCCGGCCGGAACGTGAAGTGGTGGTGCATGGCGGCGCCGGTGGCCCCGGCGACCGTCATGGTGACCCGCTGGATCACGCTCAGCAGCCCGGCCTGGTCGAGGATCTGGTGCAGCGTCGCCGCCATCGTGTCGGCGTCGGGCTGGTCGTCCCAGGTCACGTAGACGTCGGCGACCGTGTCCGCATCGGACAGCGCGGCGACCTCGGCGAGCGTCGCCGGCAGGTCGGCATGGTCGGTCGCGGTCGCCACCAGCCGGAACCGTTCGCCGTCCCGGTCGTACGCCGCGGTGAAGAACGCGTTGCCCGCCCGGTCGGCGCAGGTGGCCTCGATCAGGCCCCGGTTGCCGTAGTAGCGGCGGCTCAGCACCTCCAGCATCGGGCCGTGGTCGGCGCCGGGGCGGCCGATCCGCTGACCGAGGAGGCGTACCAGGGGCTCGGGGGTGGCGACCATCTTGGCGATGCGCTCGGCGCGGTCGGCCGCGTCCGGGTGTTCGTCGAGGTAGCGCAGGTGACCCCGGACGTCGGCGTACACCTCGGCCCGCTTGCGGCGCAGCATCGGCTGGGCGGCCCAGCGGAACACGATGCTGCGGGCCAGGTCGGCGACGGCCGGGAAGCGCAGCTGGGTCGCCGCGATGAGGTGCTCCAGCGCCTGGCCGACCTGCTCGCGCAGGTTCTCCGGCGGCAGCGGCTCGGTCAGCCACTGCTGCAGGAAGGTCACGATGACCGAGACGTCGGCCGCCGCGCGCTGCTGCGCCAGGAAGATGCGGAACACGGCGTCTTCCAGCTCCGGCGTACGCTCAAAGTCGTCGATGCCGTAGTGGGCGAGCGCCCGGGCCAGCCGCTGACGGAAGGTGTCGGACAGGCCGGCCCGCTCGACGTCGAGGCTCTGCAGGTAGGTGTGGAAGTACTCGCGCGGGCTGTGCACCCGCGTGTCGGCCTTGTTCTCCTCGCCCGCCGGGCGGTTGCGGCTCAACTCGGACAGGTCGGCGAAGACCTGCAGCAGCCCGGCTTCCCGGCGCAGCGGGCGATATCCCAGGTCGGCTCGGGCGGCCAGGTAGGTCGACAGCGCCCGCCGCTCGTCGCGGGGATCGAGGTCGTAGCCGAGCAGCAGGCTGGTCAGATCGGCGATGCCCCGGGTCACCCGCTCCTCGATGGTCCGGTCGGTCGGCTCGGGCGGCAGGTCGAGGTCGACCGCCTCGGACTCGACGACCTCGGCGGCCGTGCCGTCGCCGAGCGGCTCCAGGCGCAGCAGCGGCGCTCCGGTCTCGACCTGGCTGCCGACGGAGACGAGGCATTCCTTCACCCGGGCCTTGACCGGCGCGCGGAGGACGGTCTCCATCTTCATGCTCTCCAGGACGAGCACGGGCGCGCCCGCCTCGACCTCGTCGCCGACCGCCAACGGGGTCGCGACCACCAGCGCGGGCGCGGGGGAGCGCACCACGCCGCCCTCGTCGTGGCTGACGCGGTGGGTCACCCCGTCGACCTCGACCAGGTGGATCGGGCCGTGGGTGTCGGTGACGAGCCGGTAGCGGCGGCCGTTGACCACGATCCGGCCGGTGTGCTCGTCGAACCGCTCCAGCTCGACATCCACAGTGGAGGAGTCGCCGTCCCCGACGCAGACGCGGAACCGGCCCGGCCCGGTCTGGGCCACCGTCACGCGATAGGTCGCGCCGCGCAGCTTCAAATCGATCGGACGGCCGCTCTCGTGCTGCACCTGCGGACGGCCGCCGTGCGCCGTGGACAGCAGCCGCTGCCGCTCGACCGCCGCCTCGTCCTCGTACGCCTCGATCGCGGCGGCGGCCAGCGCCACCCCGGAGTGCTGGGTGGACACGAGCCGGCCCTCGGCGCGTACGCGGTCGATCCAGCCGGTGTCGGCGCTGGCGTCGATCACCTCGGGCTGGTCGAGCAGGTCGAGCAGGAAGCTCTTGTTGGTCGCGCCGCCCTCGATGATGACCGTGGTCTCGGCGACGGCCCGGCGCAACCGGCCGAGGGCCTCGTCCCGGGTCCGCCCGTACGCGATGATCTTGGCGATCATGGAGTCGAAGTCGGCCGGGATGACGTCGCCCTCGCTGACCCCGGTGTCCACCCGTACGCCGGGACCGGCGGGCAGGGTCAGCCGCTCGATGCGGCCGGGAGAGGGGGCGAAGTCGCGGTCCGGGTCTTCGGCGTTGAGCCGCGCCTCGACGGCGTGCCCGATCTCGGTCGGCACGCGGTCGCCCAACCGGCCGCCGGCGGCGACGTGAATCTGCGCCTTGACCAGGTCGAAGTCGGTCGTCGACTCGGTGATCGGGTGCTCGACCTGCAGCCGGGTGTTGACCTCGAGGAAGGCGAACAGCTTCTCGCCGGGGTGGTAGAGGAACTCGACGGTTCCGGCGCCCTTGTACTCGACGGCGAGGGCCAGCCGTTCGGCCGCCGCCTTCAGCTCGGCGACCTGCTCGGGGGCCAGCACCGGCGAGGCGGACTCCTCGATGACCTTCTGGTTGCGGCGCTGCACCGAGCAGTCGCGTACGCCGAGCGCCCAAGCGGTGCCCTGACCGTCCGCGATGACCTGCACCTCGACGTGGCGCGCCCCGGTGACCAGGCGCTCCAGGAAGACGATGCCGCTGCCGAAGGCGCGTTCGGCCTCCAGGCTGGTCCGCTCGTACGCCTCGGTCAGCTCGTCGTCGCTCCGGACGACCCGGATGCCCCGGCCGCCGCCACCGGCGGTCGCCTTGAGCATCAACGGGTACCCGATCTCGGCCGCCGCCCGCTTGGCCGCCTCCAGCGTCTCGACCGCGCCCCGGCTCCACGGCGCGACCGGTACGCCGACCTCCTCGGCGATCAGCTTCGAGCCGATCTTGTCGCCCAGTTTGCGCATGGCCTCCGGGCTGGGGCCGATGAAGGTGACGCCGATCTTCTCGCACAGCTCGGCGAAGGCCGGATCCTCGGCCACGAAGCCCCAGCCGACCCAGGCCGCGTCGGCGCGGGTCTCGATGAGCGCGCGCTCCAGGACGGCGTGGTCCAGGTAGGGCCGGGCGGACGCGGGCCCGATGCAGAAGCTCTGATCGGCCTCGCGGACGAAGGTGGCGGTGCGCTCGGCCTCGGTGTAGAGGGCGATGGTCTCGATCGGCGGAGCCCCGTCCGTGGCGTTGAGCTCGCGGACGGCGTGGATGAGCCGCATCGCGGCCTCTCCCCGGTTGACGATGGCGATACGGCTGAACACCGAGTAAGCCTCCCAAAGCCTCGTACGCCGATGGACGGTGCCTCCCGGGTGTGGAGGAGTCCTAGGTCAACCTTCGCGGTTACTCGTGAGTAGCGAATCGTTGGACTCGCCAGCTCGGGTGGGCGAAAGTTGTGGGGATCCTCCAACAGAAGGTGTGGGAATGGTCAGTCCGGTGGAGGTGGACATCCACGGTCTTCAGGCGGGCCCGACCTCTACGCACCCCGCTGAGCAGGGCATGATCGCCGTCGGCCGCGGCCGGTGTCCGCCGACCGGCGGCCGGCCCTCGCGTACCGCCTCGGGTGGCACCTCCGAGATTGCGAAGCGGGTCACGCCTCGGGCATGGCTTCCCGCTGAATCTGGCGCATCGCCCGGATCGCGACGACCAAGATCCAGACCGGGACGACGACGCCGGCGATGAGCGTCTGAACCGACGCGCCCTTCGTCGCGAGGAAGGAGATCAGCACGATCAGCGCCCGCCCGATCGCCACCCCCACGGTGATCGCGAACAGCACCGGGCCGGGCCGCTCCGCCCGGCTGAACTGCCAGTAGAGCAGGGCCAGCACCAGGCCGGCGACGGCGAGGACGAACGTGCCGGCGTCGAGGACGGCGACGGCGACCAGCAGCCCGAGCAGCGAGAGGATCGCGCTGATGACCGACAGGGTTGCCAAGAGCCGCCGCGGGTTGCGCCGGCCCGGTAGACCATCGGCGTTCCCTCGTGTCCGGCGCGATCATGGCAACACGAGACGCTAGGTCAGCGGACCAGCGGCGGCAAGCCGCTTAT